>NZ_VSMK01000295.1 GCF_011682075.1 Nitratidesulfovibrio liaohensis | reverse complement strand
GGCCCGCGCGACCTCGTGCTGTGCGCCCTTACCGGCGGGGCCAGCGCGCTGACCCCCGCGCTGCAGCCGGGCATCACCCTGGACGACATGCGCGCCGCCACCACCCTGCTGCTGGAATGCGGGGCCACCATCCACGAGATCAACGCCCTGCGCAAACACCTGTCCGCCTTCGGCGGCGGCAACCTGGCCCGCGCTGCGGCCCCGGCGCAGGTGGTTTCGCTGATCATCTCCGACGTGGTGGGCGACGACCTGGACGTCATCGCCTCCGGCCCCACCTCGCCCGACGTATCCACCTATGCCGACTGCCAATCCATCGCCGACAGGTTCGGCATCCTCCACAGGCTGCCCGCACCGGTCGTCGAACGGCTGACGGCGGGCCTGCGCGGCATGGCGGCGGAAACGCCCAAGCCCGGCGACCCTGTGTTCGACGCGGTGCAGAACTGCATCGTGGCCAGCAACCGGCTGGCGCTGGAAGCGGCGGCGGAAGCGGCTGCGGCGCACGGCTACCGCCCGCGCATCCTTACCGACACCATGACCGGCGAGGCGCGCGTGCGCGCCCGCGAACTGGTGGAAGAAGCCGCCAGCGCCGCCGAAGGCCTGCCCCACCCGGAAGGGCCGTTCTGCCTGCTGGCGGGCGGCGAGACCACCGTCACCATCACCGGCGGGGGACTTGGCGGACGCAACCAGGAAATGGCCCTGGCCGCCGCCATCCGCATGGACGAACTGGCCGACTGCCAGCACATCGCCATGCTCTGCGCGGGCACCGACGGCACCGACGGCCCCACCGACGCCGCCGGGGGCTACGCATCGGGCAGCACCCTGTGCGTGGCCCGCGAATGCGGCGTGGACGCCCACGGCCACCTTGCCGACAACGACGCCTACAACTTCCTGGACCGCACCGGGCACCTGCTGCGCACCGGCCCCACCCTGACCAACGTCATGGACCTGGCCGTGCTGCTGGTGGATGCGCCCAAGGGCAAACCCGCCGCCTGAGTCGGCTCGCCGGCCTACCTGACCGGGTGACCTGATCGAATGCCTGACCGAATGCCCGACCGAATGCCCTGACCGGGCGGACCGTCGCGCACGGCTACGGAAGGACACATGAAGAACGCGCACGCAACCGCGACCGCGACGGGACCGAAGAACACCGGTGGCCGCCCCGCATCCCGTCCCGCGCACCCCCTGGCCGGGCTGCGCTCGGTGGGTCCGGCCACCCGCCGCGACCTCGATCTGCTGGGGGTGCGTACCCTGGCCGAACTTGCGGCGGCGGATCCGCAGGAACTGTATGACCGGCTGTGCGCACTCACCGGGCAACGCCACGATCCGTGCGTGCTCGACGTGTTCGCCTGCGCCGTGGCCCAGGCCCGCGACCCGCACCTGCCTGACGCCCTGCGCGACTGGTTCGCCTGGACGCCCCACCGCAAGGCCGGAACCCTGCACGCGGTCCTGCCCCTTCGCCCCGACGGGCGCACGAGATAGAAGGCCGGAGAGAAGGCGGGCGGGGCAGAACCCCTGAATACCCCGTCCCCTTTTCCCCACGCAGATCGGTGCGTTCCTTCCCCCCCCCCCCGAAAACGCGAAACGCCCCGCATCTCCTGGCCGGAGACGCGGGGCGCGGAAATCTGCGGCCCGTGGGCTGCCTACTTCACGGAATCCTTCAGCAGCTTGCCGGGGGTGAACTTCACCACCTTGCCGGAAGGAATGGTGATTTCTTCGCCGGTGCGGGGATTGCGACCCTTGCGCGCGGCGCGTTCGGTCACCTTGAAGCTGCCGAAGCCGGTGAAGGTCACGGATTCGCCAGCGGCCAGGGCGTCGGCGAGCACGGCGATGGTGGCGTCAAGGGCGCCTTCGGCCTGGACCTTGGAGGCAAGACCGGCCTTGGCGCGGATCTTTTCAACCAGTTCAGCTTTGGTCATCGGTATCTCCATATGGGGGGTTTCGGTCCGCGCGCGCTCCGGCGGCGCGGTATTGCATGCACGTGGTGCAAGGGCGCAGCTTTTACAGAGGTTGGCCCCCTTGTCAACAGTTTGTGCCCACGAAGGCGCGTCGTTGCTTGATTCGTCACCAAAAAGCCCCCTTCCGGGGCATGTTCCGGCCCTGCCGCTCCTTTGCCGCCGCAGGGCCGGAACAAGCCGGAACAACGGCAAAACGCGCTCCGCAACCCTTTGATTTCGGCACCGCTTGCGCTATAGAAGCCCCACAGGCAAGAGAGAAACAGGGAGACACAAGCCACATGGAAGTGCGCATCGAACGCCTGCCGGAACTTCGCGTTGCCGGCATCCGCGTGCTCGGCCCCTATGCCGAATCGGGGCCGAAGGCGTGGAAGCTGCTCACGCCGTGGATCGCACGGCGGCAGGTTACCGGCGCCTCCACCATGTTCCTGGGCCTGTGCCACGACGACCCGGAAATCACCCCGCCGGAGCGCATCCGCTACGACGCCATGGTCACCGTGCCCGACGACTTCGAGCCGGACGACTACGTCATCGTGCGGGTCATTCGCGCGCGGGAATACGCCGTGGCCGTGCACAAGGGCCCCTACGCCACCCTGCCGTGGTCGTGGTCGGCGCTGTACTGGGAGTGGCTGCCCGCCAGCGGGCGCACCCCCTTGGGCGCCCCCCGCATGGAGGCCTATCTCAACGACCCCGGCGCCACGCCGGAAGACGAGCTGCTGACCCGCCTCTACCTGCCACTGGCCCCGCTGTAACACCCGCCGCTCCGGCGGCGAACATGCATGCGCCGCGCACCGCGCACCGCGCACAGGAGGAACAATGCTTCGCCACAACGTCTCGCGCACCCTTGCTGCGCTGCTGCTGGTTCTTGCCGCGCTGGCCCTTTCGGCCTGCGCCCCCGGCAATTCCGTCCGCCTGCTCTACTCGCCGCCCGATGCCGCCGTGCTGCCCGATCCTTCCGCCCCCCGCGTGACCGTGGTCATGTTCGAGGACAAGCGCCCCGTGGTGCAGGTGGGTGAACGCAAGGACGGCACCTCGTTCGTGGCGTCGTCCACCGTGTCCGACTGGGTCAGCCGCTCGCTGGCCGACGAGCTGTCCCGCCAGGGCTTGCAGGTGTCCTTCGCCCTGACCCCGGAACAGGCCCGCGCCGGCGGCCCCGACTACATCGTCACCGGCGTGGTCAACGAAGTGTGGCTGAGGGAACTGAAGACCACGGAATTCAGCACCTCCATGAAGCTGGCCGTTTCCGTGTCCGACTACACCAAGGTGCTGTATACCGAGCATCTTTCCGGCGGGCAGTCCAAGCAGGTCATTCCGGCATCCGACGTGGTCGAAAAGCTGCTGGCCGAAACCCTGCGCGACGTGCTGCAGCCCGCGGCCCGCAAGATACAGGCCACCGTAAAGAAATAGATGCGCCATTCCGGACGGGCGGCGCCGGGCCTTGCAACAGGCCCGGTTCCGCCCCCTTCCGCCCGCCTTCGCACCGGGCTTGCCCCGCTGCTCTGCGGCATCGCCATCCTGCTGGCGACAGCCGCCACCGCGCACGCCGCCAGCACCGTCACGGTG
>NZ_VSMK01000294.1 GCF_011682075.1 Nitratidesulfovibrio liaohensis | reverse complement strand
CGCGCCCGCCTTGCCGGTGACGGCGGCCACGGCCAGCAGCGCGGCGAACGCGCCAAAGGCCAGAATCTCGCGGCTCAGCCAGGCCTTTTCCAGATGGGCCAGGGTGCGCACCGCCCCTTCCGGGTGCCCCAGGTGGAACAGCGAGGCCAGCAGGGCCACGCCCATGACGATGGTGGCGGTCAGCCATTCCGCGCGGTTTCCGGGCGCGTTGCCGCCCGTGCCCGCTGTGCCCGCTATGGTAGGCGTGGTCGCGCAGGCTCCGCCCGCGCAGCCGCACGAGCGAACTGCCAGCAGCAGGGCCATGCCCACGGCGGCCTGCGACAGCACGGTGAACAGCACCAGGGGAAGTTCGATGTTCTGCATGGCTACCTCCTCACCACGCGGGGTGTTCTGGGCATGATGAAGCGGGTGGACGGATTGACCTGCGGCATTTGCGGATACCCTGCCGGGTACTGCACGGCATTGGCGGCGTCAGCCGTGGACAGGGCGGCGATGTCCACCAGCCGTAGCGCCCGGACCGGGCAGCTCTGCACGCAGGCGGGCTGCTCACCGGCGTCCAGCCGTTCGTGGCACAGGCTGCACTTTTCCGCCTTCTTCAGCACCGGGTTGTAGCGCGGCGCGCCGTAGGGACAGGAGCGGATGCAGTTGCCACAGCCGATGCAGCGGTCCTGATGGTGCACCACCACGCCGTCCTCGCGTTTTTCATAGGCCTTTACCGGGCAGGCGTTGAGGCAGGCGGGGTTTTCACAGTGATTGCAGGCCAACGAATAGAAGGCCCGCTCGCGGTGGGGGTAGATGGCCTCGTCCAGCGGGTACAGCTGCCGCCAGACCACGCCGGTTTCCTGATGATAGTAGTTCTTGCAGGCCATGGCGCAGGTGAAACAACCGATGCAGCGCTCCACGTCCACCAGAAACGCGCGTTGCCGGGGAAGGGATGTCTTTTGTGTGGTCATGGTCCGCCTCCTATGCTCTCGCCACGTCGGCGAACTGGTCGTGAATGGCCACGCCGGGCGCGCCGGTCTTGTAGGCACCCATGTCCGCCGATTCGTCGTCCACAAGGTTCTGCACGTTGAAGTTCAGCTTGCGGAACCACGCCTCGTACATCAGCAGGCAGTCGCCGGGCACCGTGTCGGTGATCTTGGCGCGCAGCTTCACCTCGCCGGTGGGGTTGAACACCCGCACCGTGTCAAGGTCGGCGATGCCCTTGGCCTTGGCCAGCGCGGGGTTCAGGTAGACGAAGGGTTCAGTCTGGAATTCCTCCATCCAGTCCAGGTTGGCGAACTGCGAATGGATGGCGAACTTGCTGTGCGGGGTCAGCAGGCGGTAGGGGGCGTAGGGTTTGCGGCCTTCCTTGTATTCCGGCAGGGCCTTGTGCCCGTGGCTGGCGCACAGGTCGGACCGGAACTCGTACTTGCCCGACGGCGTCTTGAACTTGCGGTCGCTCCACGAGGCGGACGACGGCATCTTCGCCTTGGCCGGGCCCTTGCGCAGGTCCTGCCAGTGGTTGATGCCCAGCAATTCATACACGCCCTTGTTGAATTCCTTCTCCATCCATTCCCTGGTGTCGATATCTTGCGGATAGGTGCATGAGCCGGGCGACAGGCGGTTCATGTGCTTTGAAAGCAGCGCCGCGATCTCGATGTTCGACTTGGCCTCGTGCATGGGGGCGATGGCCTGTTCGTTCAGCGATACCCAGTAGTGCCAGTAGGATGCGTTGACGGTCCATTCCTCGAACAGGGTGGTCACCGGCAGCACGATGTCGGAATGACGCACCGTTTCGGTGAAGAACTGTTCGACGCTGACCACCATTTCCAGCTTGTTGAAGGCCTTTTCCAGCTTGTTGCGGTCGAAGTCCTGCGCGAAGGGGTTCTTGCACGACGACCACAGCACGCGCACCGGCGGGTTCTGGGCGTCCAGCAGTTCCTGGGCGGTCTTGTTGATGTTCAGGGCGCGGTCGGTGTAGGCGGCGGCCGCCGCTGCTCCGGCGGTGACGTCGAATTCGCCCTTGGGACCCGCCTTGCCCACGAAGCCGATGGACCCCGCCGGGGCCTTCTGGATCATGGCGTGGTAGTTGAATCCCCATGTTTGCAGGTGGCCGTAGCGCGCGCCGCCGCCCACCTTGCCCACGTTGCCGGTCATGGCCACCAGCGCGTCGATGGCGCGCACGGCGGCCCCGCCGTTGACGTGGCGCTGCATGCCGTAGCCGATCCAGATGGTGGCGGGCTTGGCGGTGGCGAATTCTTCGGCCACGCGGCGGATCTCGTCGGCGGGAATGCCGGACTTTTCCGCCGCCCATTCCACGGTGACGTTCTGGCGCAGATAGGCGGCGAATTCCTCGAAGCCCACGGCGTTGCTGGTCACGAAATCGCGGTCCACCAGCCCCAGGTCAAGCACGTGCCGGGCCATGCCAAGCGCCAGTGCGCCGTCGCTGCCGGTTTCCGGCTGCCAGGCCACGTCGCCCTTGGCGGCGGTCTGGGTCAGCACCGGGTCGATGACCACGATCTTGGCCCCCCGGTCACGGGCGGCGTAGACGTACTTCATGGAATGCACGGAACACCACGCCGGGTTGGCCCCCCAGATGATGACGTAGCGCGATTTTTCCATGTCTTCAGGGTCGTTGCACCACATGTCGCCCAGGTCGTAGTTCTGGGCGTCTATGCCGGCGGGCCAGCAGGGCGTGCCCACCAGGCGGGTGGTGTAACCCAGCGAGGACATCATGCCCTCGACCCCGTAGTTGGTAATGCCGAAGTTGCCGGAATACTTGGTAAGGGCAAGGCCCAGCAGGTTGCCGTCCTTTTCCTTGATCTCCAGCAGCTTGCGGGCGATGCGTTCCATGGCTTCGTCCCAGGATACGCGCCGCCAGTTGCCGCTGCCGCGTCCGTCCTGGACCATGGGGTACTTGATGCGGTCGGGGCTGTAGACGCGGCGGGGGTAGGCATAGCCCTTCACGCACAGCCCGCCCGCCGTGTAGGTGGATTCCGGCGCGCCTTCCACGAACTTGACCACCCCGTCCCTGACGTAGGTGACGATGCTGCACGTGTCGTAACAGTTGCGCGGGCAGGCGTTGCGGAAGATCTGGAAATCCGCCTTGTTGAAGGGCGCGGCGGACGCGTTGCGGGGCATGAGCAGCCCGCAGGGCAGCGTGGCCAGCGCGCCGGATGCGATGAGCCCCTTGAGGAAGCTGCGCCTGCTCATGGAGCAGGATGGCCCCCCGCGCGAGGGGGTGCCATCGGGGCCGCTGAGGCCGCTGGGGCCAGTCGGGCCGTTCGTTATGGACATGATGACCTCCGTGGGTTTCATGATCTGCGAAAATCGGTACCGGTGCGTCGGCTACAGGGGGAGCGCCGGTGCACCGGCGGTTGCTTCCGGGGTGTGACGGCGCGCGCAGGCCGCAGCCGCATCTTCATGCCAGCAGAGCAGCAGGGCCAAGGCACGGGCGATGGCCGGGGGCACGCCGGGTTCGGCCAGGGCGCGCTGCACGAAGCGGGGCACCCACGCCCCCATGTGTTCCGCCACCAGCC
>NZ_VSMK01000293.1 GCF_011682075.1 Nitratidesulfovibrio liaohensis | reverse complement strand
GCCGCCCGCCTGCCCGGCCTGATCGTGAAGCTGGCCCGCCTCAGCGGCCTGCCGGGCCGCCTGCCGCGCACCTGGTTCAACTGGCCCGCCTACGGCGAAAAGCACTTCCAGCAGCCCACCCGCGTTCAGGCCGTCTCGCTGGCCTTCGCCGCCGTGAAGACCGCCGCCCTGCGCAAGCTGGGCCCGCTGGACGAACGCTTTCATGGCGATGCCTTCACCGGGCACGACCTGTGCCGCCGCATCCGCCGCGCCGTGATGTTCGACTGGAACGTGGCCGTGGTGCCGCAGGCCCGCGCCTGCGCGCAGGACGCCTTTGTCCTGCGGCCCGAAGTCGAGGACTTCGACCTGAACGGCGACGGCGTGGTGCGCACCCGCGTGCGCGACGAAATGCTGTACGTGTGGAAGAACTACTGCGTGCTCACCTCGCTGGGCAACAGCCTGCTGGAACTGGCGGGCACCAGCGTGTGCTACGTGGTGTCCGCGCTGCCCGGCATCGGCTGCGACAAATGCGCCCGCCACAACGCGGTCGTGCTGCGCGAAACCTCGCATGCCATGCTGGATACCCAGCTTGGCATGCAGTACCCCACCACCCCCTGGTAGTTACGGCCAGGTTCCGCGCGCGCGGCCTGCCCGCGCGCGACGGACCGCCCTGAAAAGATGAGCACAACGGGGCGGACGGCGCAAACCGTCCGCCCCGTTCATTCCGGGCGCGCAGGCTGGCCTTATGGGCTGCGCCGTGCTATGCTGCACAAGTATATCCGGAAAAAACCACGCGAAATGCCACCCGGAACAACACGAACCGGGTCACCGGTTTCGACCTGTTTCCCCGATTCCGCCATTCCACCCCAAGCCGCCATCCCCGGGAGGACAGACCCCATGCCCTCGACCCATTTCGACAACGGCGTCCTGCAACTGGACACCACCATTCCCGTCCTGGGACCGGCCAAGATCCCCACCCCGCTCTGCTATGGCAACTACGCCGACGAACAGGGCATCCCCCTGTTCCTCGACCGCGAACACATCGCCGAATTGGGCGCGGAATCGGTCCCCCTGCTGTTCGAGTCCGCCGGGCCGCGCAGCCACCTGTATTTCGATTCTTCCAAGACCAAATGCGCCATCGTCACCTGCGGCGGCCTGTGCCCCGGCATCAACGACGTTATCCGCGCCATCGTCATGGAGGCGTACCACGCCTACAACGTGCCCGCCGTCATCGGCATCCGTTACGGGCTGGAAGGATTCATCCCCAAGTACCGCCACGAATTCATGGAGCTGACCCCGGACAAGGTCTCGGACATCCACCAGTTCGGCGGCACCATCCTGGCATCGTCGCGCGGGCCGCAGTCGCCCGAAGAGGTGGTGGACGCGCTGGAGCGCATGAACGTCAGCGCCCTGTTCATGATCGGCGGCGACGGCACCATGCGCGCGGCATCGGGCATTGTGGCCGAAATAGCGCGGCGCAACCTGCGCATCTCGGTCATCGGCATCCCCAAGACCATCGACAACGACATCAACTTCATCAGCCAGTCGTTCGGCTTCGAAACCGCCGTGTACAAGGCCACGGAGGCCATCCAGTGCGCCCACGTGGAGGCGCTGGGGGCCATGAACGGCGTGGGCCTGGTAAAGCTGATGGGCCGCGAATCGGGCTTCATCGCCGCGCACGCCACCCTTTCGCTGAAGGAAGTGAACTTCGTGCTCATTCCCGAGGTGCGCTTTGCCCTGCACGGCGAAGGGGGCCTGCTGCCCGCGCTGGAAAAGCGGCTGCGTTCGCGCGCCCATGCCGTCATCGTGGTGGCGGAAGGCGCGGGCCAGCACCTGCTGGAAGGCACCGGCGAAACCGACGCCTCCGGCAACCCCATCCTTGGCGACATCGCCACGTTGCTGCGCTCGGAAATCAAGCGCTACTGCGATGAACGCTCGCTGCCGTACGCACTGAAGTACATCGACCCCAGCTACATCATCCGTTCCGTGCCCGCCAACGCCAACGACCGGGTGTACTGCGGCTTTCTGGGCCAGCACGCCGTGCACGCCGCCATGGCCGGGCGCACCGGCATGGTGGTGTCCAAGCTGATGGACCGCTACGTGCACCTGCCGCTGGACCTGGTGACGCGCACCCGGCGCAAGCTGAACGTGGCGTCCGACTACTGGCGGGCGGTGCTGGAGTCCACCGGGCAGGTGGATCTGGCGGGGATGGTGCCGGACAGTACCCGAGCCTGCCCCATCTAGTTTACGGAGGGGCTTTCCCCCTCTGGCGGCGTCAGCCACCGTGTTCCGCTCGGGTCACGTACCGAAGAGTACGCTCCCCTCGCGGAACACGGGGCTTCCTTGCCAGATGACGAAATCCCCGTCCGGAAACGGTGTCGCGCCCGGCGCAACGCTTTTGCCCACACGTTTCGCATTGCAACGCCACTTCCCTTATTCCTTCCGGACACGCATCCCCATGCCCACGCCAACGCTGACGCAGATCAAGGCCTCCGCCGGATCGGGAAAGACCTACACCCTGACCCGGCGTTTCCTGTCGTTGCTGGCGGGCGCGCGCGACGAGGACGGACGGGCCTGCGCGCTGGCCGTGGAAGGCGGGCACTGCTGGCCGGACATCCTGGCGGTGACCTTCACCAACAAGGCCGCATCGGAAATGAAGGAGCGGGTCATCCGCCTGCTCAAGGAGCATGCCCTGGCCGATCCGGGCAAGGCAGGGAAAAGGGGGGACGGCAGTGGCAACGGCGACAGCGGGGCGTGGCCCCCGGCCCGCGCGGCCCGCTGGGTGGACATCATCCTGCGGCGCTACGGCGCGCTGAACATCCGCACCATCGACAGCCTGCTGACCATGCTGGTGCGGCTGGCCGCGCTGGAGCTGTCCCTGCCGCCGGACTTCGAGCCGTCCTTTTCGCCCGACGAGTATTTCGAGCCGCTGTACGACCTGATCCTGGATCGCGCCCGCCGGGGCGATGCGCAGTTGCGGGATGACGTGCGCGATGCCTGCCGCCTGTTGCTGTTCCACACCGATCTCAAGGGCTTCACCGTGGGGGCCGGGCTGCGGGTGCGCCTTTCGCAGCTCTTGCAGTTGCATCTGGCGGAAGGCGGCATGTCTGGCCCAGACCCCTTAAATGCCGGCCCCAGCCCCTTCGATGAGGATGCGCCCCGGGGCGGCCTTCCCGATGTGGATACCGATGCCCTGGCGGCCAAGCTGGTCGCCATCCATACCGACATGCGGGACGCCACGGTCACCCTGTCGCGCATTCTGGCCGAAGAACAACTTTCCGCCGCCGCAACACTGCACAAGTTTCTGGACAAGTGCACGGAGAACAGCGCCTTTTCCCCGCTGTCCAAGTCGGTCTATCTGGAAAAGGGCGGGCTGGACGACTGCCTGCTCAAGGCGTCCAAAGGCAAGGGCAGCGACGACGCGCGCGCGGCCTTCGACGCCTGGCGCGACGCCTGCAACGACTTTGCGGTGCGCGGGCGGCTCATCCAGCGCGCCTTGCAGGTGGCCCCGCTGGCCGGTCTGGCCCGCGCCATGGCCGCGCACC
>NZ_VSMK01000292.1 GCF_011682075.1 Nitratidesulfovibrio liaohensis | reverse complement strand
CCGCCGCAGGCACGGGATGCGGGACACCGCAGGCCGACCGGCCCGCAACGGCGTGCCGCACCGGGTGCATCCCGGTGGCGGCTGCCCGCCGCCGGGACCGGTAGGAACATTTCACGAGGAGGTCCAGCACCCCATGTATGCCCTGTCCGTTCTGCTTGCCTTCATGCCCGTCATTGCCATTTTCGTGCTGCTGCTCGTGTACCGGGTGGCGGCAGACACCGCCGGGTACATCGGCTGGGCCGTGGCCGCCGCCATCGCCTGGCTGTACTTCGACACCGCGCCCACGGTCATCCTGCTGTCCAGCGTGGCGGGCCTTGTGGCCTCGCTGCCCATCGCCCTGGTCATGTCCGCCAGCATCCTGCAGATCACCGTCATGCAGGAAACCGGCGCCGTGTCCCGCGTGGTGGCGCTGATGAAAAGCGTGGCCCCCGGCCAGCAGGCCGTGCAGATCATGCTGATCAACGTGGGCTTCGGCATTCTGCTCACCTCGCTGGGCGCGGTGACGGTGTCCATCCTGCCGCCCATCATGCTGGCGCTGGGCTATTCCACCTTCGCGGCCATCATCCTGCCCGCGCTGGGCTACGATGCGCTGTGCACCTACGCCCTGCTGGGCATCCCCGCCGTGGTCTACGCCAACTTCGTGGGCCTGCCGGTAACCGAGGTGGGGGGCTATTTCGCCCGGTTCATGCCCGCCATTTCCACCTGCATCGCCCTCGGCATGCTGTACCTGGCCGGCGGCACGAAAATGGTGCGCGAAGGCATCGTGCCCGCGCTCATCGCGGGCCTCACCGCCGGGGTGGTGGCCATCCTCATGGCCAAGCTGGGGCTGGTGACCATCACCGGCATTGCCGCGGGCCTTGCGGTCATCGCGGCGCTGATGCTGTACATCCGCCTGACGGGCCGCCCCCTGCGCGACCGCAGCCTGCTGAACGATGCGGACCTTGCGGCCGAGCGGCGTCATTCGCTGGCCGCCGCCTGCTCGCCGTGGATCATCCTGACCGTGGTTTCGCTGGTCCTCAACGCGCCGTTCCTGCCGTTCTTCGACCTGACCTTCAAGCAGTGGTCCATGCCGCTGGAAATCATCCCCAAGTCGCCGGAGCGGTTGCGCATCTTCTGGCAGGCCTACTTCTGGGTACTCGTCTGCACCGCCGCCGCGCTGCCGCTCATGAAGGCCACGCGCCAGCAGGTGTCCACCGCGCTGGTCAAGGCGGGCAAGCGCGCCGGGCGCCCGTTCATGTCGGCCTCGGTGTTCTTCGCCATCGCCTACGTCATGAACCATTCCGGCAAGGGGGCAGACTGGTCCCTGGCCCAGCCGCTGCACAACATGGTGTACGTCATGGCCGACGCCTCGGCCTCGCTGTTCGGCAAGATGTACCCCTTCGTGGCGCCCTACCTGGGCCTGCTGGGCGGGTTCATCAGCGGCTCGGAATCGTCGTCCATCGCCATGCTGACCAAGCTGCACCTGTCCACCGCCGAAAAGATCGGCGCGTCGGGCCTGGTCATCGCGGCGGCCAGCGGCATCGGCGGCGGGCTTGCCAGCGTGATTTCGCCCGCCAAGCTGCAGAACGCGGCGGCCAGCATCGACCGCATCCGCGAGGCGTCGCAGGCCATCCGGCCCGCGTTCGTCATCTCGGTGCTGATCACCACGGTGTGCGCGGTCATGACCCTGTTCTGGGCCTTTCCGAACTAGTCGCCCGCCAAGGTAACGACAAAGGCCGGGAGCGTTCGCGCTCCCGGCCTTCATCGTTTCCGCCCCGGCGGCGGTCGGGGCGGGGCCCGCTACCCCAACCCCGCCGCATGCCACAAAAGCCCGGCGCCGGACACGGCGAACAGCCCCAGCAGCACCTTGCGGAAGGTTGTCTCGTCCAGGCGCCCGAAGCACAGGTGCCCCCCGTACAGCCCGGCGGCCAGCGCGGGCAGCCCGACGCAGAACAGCAGCAGCACCCGTCCGGTAAGCTCGCCGTGCAGCCCCTGCGCCCCCACGATGCCCACCCCGGCCAGCAGGAAGTACCCGGCCAGGGTGGCCTTCAGCGCGTGTCGGCCCCAGCCCTGGCGCATGGCCCAGGCCACCACGGGCGGACCGTTGATGCCCACCGCCGCGCCCAGCGCACCGCTGACCAGCCCCACCGCCACGGTTACCGCGTGGCGCAACGGCCTGCCTGCCGCATGCGCAACTGGAGCGGTGACGTTCCCGCCGTCATGTGCCGACGCGGTTCGGGCGGTGAACACGGTGAACGCCAGCACCATGGCCCCCAGCAATCCTTCCAGCCACGCCTCCGGCGCCACGGACAGCAGCCTGCCGCCCACGGCCATGCCCGGCAGCGAAGTAAGCAGCAACACGGTCAACGGTCCGCGCCGCACATGCCCGAACATGCGGCCCACCAACACCACGTTGATGGCCAGCGCCATCAGGCAGCCCAGCGGCACGGCCACCCGCATGCCCAGCACCGCCACCAGCAGGGGCAGGGCAATGACCGTGGAACCGAACCCGGCAAAGCCCTGCGTGAACCCGGCGGCCAACGCCGCCGCGCTTACCGCGCCCACGCAGGCTAGGTCGGGCAGGTCGGGCAGGTCAGCGGACGTAAACGACACAAACGGCGCAAGGACACCGATCATGCCGCCCCCCTGTCGTCATGGAGATCGTTATCGAAGGCGTCATACAGGGCGTCATGGGGGGCGTTGGGGGCAGGGACGTCCCGCGCGCTTTCCGGCGAGCCGTCAGCCGTGCCCTGCCCCCGGCGCGCGGCAATGCCCGCCTTCACGCCATCCGGCCAGCGAGGGCCGAACACCTCATCCATGACCTCCAGCGCAAAGCGAGCCGATACGGTGGCCGGTCCGCCACCCATCTCGATGCCCACCTCCACCGCCTCCAGCACCTCGGCGGGGCTGGCCCCGGCGGTGACCGCCTGTTCGATGTGCCACTGCATGCACGAGCGGCAATCCAGAACCACGGAAATTCCCACGGCAATCAGTTCCTTGTGGCGTTTCGGCAGCGCGCCGTCCGCGTAGGCGGCCCGCTCCATGTCCAGAAAGGCGGCGTACACGGGGGCGCCCGTTGCCGCAAGCCGGGAATGGGCGCGCTTGCGCTGCGCGGTCAGCGCCCGCAGTTGGTCGTTCATGGCGGACTCCTCGATTCACGTTTCACGAATCATTGCGCGATGCAGACCATCCCTTGCCTGCCAAGGTATCGCGTGGCACGGTTTGCAACAAACGAATCCTCATGAATGCTCGGTTCACGAATTCCGAACATCATCGTCGCGCCGCCTGCGCGACGTCAGCCACGGGATCAAAGCCCGCAGCCCCCGGAGCATCACATGGACATCCGCCACCTGAAGACCTTTCTGGCCGTGGCCGCCGGGCTTTCGTTCCGCAAGGCGGCGGAGGCGTTGCACTACGCCCCGTCCACCGTCACCGCGCAGATCCGCGCGCTGGAAGAGGACCTGGGCGCCCCGCTGTTCGAGCGGACGGGCCGCCGCGTGCTGCTCACCGACCACGGACGACGGCTGCTGCCCCGCGCCCGGCGCATTGCCGAAATG
>NZ_VSMK01000291.1 GCF_011682075.1 Nitratidesulfovibrio liaohensis | reverse complement strand
GGCGCACACCGGCGACCACCGTCCCGTGCTCGATCTGGTGCGGGCCATCCGCGCCGTGCGCGGCGACGAGGACGTGTTCCTCATCGTGCTTACCGAACCGGACGACCATGCCCTGCGGGCCGATGCGCTGGCCATGGGCGCCAACGACGCCCTGCGCCTGCCGCTGGAACCGCTGGAACTGGACGCCCGCGTGTCCGTGGGTGCCCGGCAGGCCCGCATGGCCCGCCGACTGCGCGCCTATTCCGACAGACTGACCCGCGAGATGGCCCGCGTGGCCGAATTGCAGATGCGTCTGCTGCCTTCTTCCTCGCCGTATCTGCCCGGCCTGCATGTGGAAAGCCTGTACCGCCCCTCCGGCGATGCCAGCGGCGATTATTTCGACTACTTCCTGCTGCCCCCGCGCCCCCCGGCCGATGCCGTCCCGCCTGCATCCCCGGAACAGCCCGACCCGCCAACACGACATGTCCCACCCGACGCCGACGCCCCGGTGCTGCGGGTGGTCATTGCCGACGTATCCGGACATGGTGCCCGCGCCGCCTTTCTCATGAGCATCGTGCGCACCCTGGTGCGCGCCCAGAACGACGGCGCCGCCGCCCGCCATGCCGACGGCATGCCGCCCCAGCCGCTGCCGGAGACCGTGCGGCGCATCAACCGGCACCTGGTGGACATCATCGGCGGCGAGCCGGACTTCGTCACCCTGTTCGCTGGCGACATCGACTTTGCCGCGGGCACGCTGGAATACGTCAACGCCGGCCACTGCCCGGCCCTGCTGCGCGGGGGTGACGGACAGATCACCCGTCTGCCTTCCAACGCGCCGTTGCTGGGGTTCTTCAATGCCGATTTCGCGGCGGAACTGCGCGCCTTTCCGCCCGGCAGCCAGTTGCTGCTGTTCACCGACGGCCTGCACGACTGGACGGCGCCCGGTGGCACGCATCTTGGCCCGGAACGATTCCTGGAACTGACCGAACCGTGCCTGCGCGCGGGCAACGAGGTGCTTGCCGCCATGGAATCGGCCCTGCGCGATGCGGCAGGGGGCATGCCGCCCTTCCGTGACGACGTGACCGCCCTGTGGATACGCCGTGACGGCCCCATCATGGGCGCACCGGTCAAGTCAAACGAGCAGGTCAGGCCGGGTGAACTGGTCAAGCCAGACGAGCAGGTCAGGCCGGGCGAACTGGTCAAGCCAGACGAGCAGGTCAGGCCAGACGAACCCGCCAAGGCCGATTGAACGGAAACGCGCCATGCACAGCTACGAATTCTCCACCACCGCCCTGCGCGAAACCTATCGCCCCTTCGTGCGCGGCATTGCCGCGACCATGGCCGCCTACCTGGCCGCGCCCACACTGGTGCATCCCCTGGAACTGGTCACGGCGGAGGCATGCGCCAACGTGGTGCGCCACGCCTACCCGGAAGGACAGCCCGGCCCGGTGCGGGTGCGCCTGACGGTGACCCCGCGCGTGGGCATGGAACTGGCCGTCACCGACTGGGGGCGCGGCTGCCCAGTCTGCCCGCTGCCCCCGCCCGGCGTGTCTGGCGCTGCCCGCACATCCGACATGCCGGGGGTACCCCCCGAAGCCACGTCCGGACGGGGCTTGCGCATCATCGCCTGCCTGTGCGATGCCGTGACGGGTGATGCCGGTCCGGACGGCAACACCCTGCACCTGCAATTGGCCATCCCGGAGGAACAATGGCGCACCTCGAACTTGACGATCACGGAAACATCCTTGTCGCGGCGCTGACCGGCGAACTGACCCTGGCCAACGCCACGGAGGTCCGCAACGAACTGGAACGGCTGTTCGCCCGCAAGGGCGTGTCCGACGTGGTGCTGGACCTTGGCGCCGTGTCGTTCATGGACAGCTCCGGGCTGGGCACGCTGGTGGCCGCCAGCACCAAGGCCCGGTCCATGGGCCGCCGCCTGCTGCTGTACCGGCCCACCGCCGAAGCGGTGCACACCATGGAAACCGCGCAACTCACCGGGTTCTTCCCCATCCTTGATGACGAGGAAGATCTGCTGGCCCTGCTGCCGGATTAATCCCGCAAGCACGGAGCATGTGCAGATCGGTCACGGCAGAACACGGTCTTCCCCCGCCCGCAGTCCGGGTACGCGGCGCGCCACGCGGCGCCGCAGGCACAGCCCACGGAGAGCGCCACATGCCATATTACCTGCGCCACCATTTCGAGCCCGACTTCGACTACATGCACCTGAAGCCAAAGGCGGACGATGCCGGCAACATCGACCGCTACAATCTCGGCTACGTCCAGAACGTGGTGAAGGGACAGGTGCTGGCGGAACTGGTGCCGCTGGAGGAAGCAGGCGAAGGCCCGCTGGACCCGCGCCACGTGTACGACACACCGCCCGCCGAACTGCCCTGCGGCCCCAACTGCGAACTGGATCCCGATTCGCCCAACCGGGTGGTGGCCGACGCCAACGGGTACGTCTTCTACCACGACGGGCTGATCACGGTGAAGAAGATGCTCAACGTGCGCCGCGACGTGGACTTTCACACCGGCAACATCTTTTTCGTGGGCGACATGGCCATCCATGCCGACGTGAAGCCCGGCTTCGAAATCCAGGCCGACAATATTCTGGTCAAGGGCGTGGTGGAAGGCGCGGTGGTGCGTGCGCGCGGGGCCATTGCCTGCGAAAGCGGCATCAAGGGCGGCAAGAGCTGCCTGCTGGATGCGGGCGACACCCTGCGGGTGCCCTTTGCCGAAAATGCGGAACTGCGCTCGCACGGCAACATGTACATCGAGCGCTTTGCCCTGCACTGCCGTATCTACGCCGGGGCGAACCTCGTCGTGAAGGACCGCGTGCAGGGGGGGACCGTGCACGGCGCGGGCGTGGTGTACATCGAAAACCAGTTGGGCGGGGCCCAGGGCACCCCCACCAAGGTCAACCTGGGGTACGACCCGTTCAAGTTCCGCAAGATCACCCGGCTGGAGGAAAACATCCGCGACCTGCGCCAGCGCATCATCCACTACGAGGCCGTGGCCGCCGATACACCGGCGGGCAAGGAAGAGCCGGTGCGCCGCCTGGAGGCCGCGCTGAAGAAGATGGACCGGCTGCTGCGCCAGCGCGCCGCGCTGTGGCAAGACCTGAAGCGCGGCGGCCCCATAGCCGAACGCTGCCGCCTGGTGGTGCCGGGGCGCATCATGCCCGGCGTGGAGATTTCCATCGAGGAATCATGGATGGAAGTGCGCGAGGAATTGCGCGACGTGCGCATCATTTTGCGTGACGGCGAACTGGCGGTGGAATCGCCCGCCCTGCCCCCCGGGCACGGCGCCGCCCACCGCTGACGGACCGCAGGAACCGCACTGGCGCGCCCGTATCCCCTCCAACCGCAACCGGGCGCTGCCCCGAGCAAAGGCATTTCACGGACCATGCCGCCAGTTGACGATACCCCGCGCCATACAGCCCCCCGCCCCGGGCTGGCGGCCCGCGTGCTGCCCTCGCCCCGCCCGCAGGGCACGGGTGCCGACGATACGTCCGTCACCGACATCGAAGTGACCGTGGATGGCCGCACCATGGCCATGCTGGGCCCCGGC
>NZ_VSMK01000290.1 GCF_011682075.1 Nitratidesulfovibrio liaohensis | reverse complement strand
GCCGTGCACGACCGCGTCGCTGGTGCCCAGCCCCCGCAGGCTGGCGGTCACCTCCAGGGCGTCCTGTTCCAGTTGCAGGCGCGCGCCGGTGATGCGCGGGTCCGTGCCACGCCGCGCATCGAAGGGCACCACAAGTTCGAAGGGCACTGCCTTGCCCCCCAGCGGCACATGGCCGCGCGCCCGTGCCGTACCGTGTGCCTCGGCGGGCAACAGCGCGGTCATGCCAGATGGCGCATCATCCGGCGCCGCATGGGCAACCGCCGCCTCCAGACCCAGCGTACCGGTGACGCCCGGCGCCACATCGTAGGTGCAGGACATGCGCAACACGCCTGCCCTGCCCCCTGTTGCCCTGCCCACGGCGCTGCCCTGCCCGGTGGGGGGGCCCTGTTCTGCCGGACGTTCCTGTCTGGCGGGGGAATTCTGCCCGGCGCCCTCGCGGTGGGGCATCACGTCCAGTGCCCCCTGCAACAGATCGCGCAGCGCCTTCCACCCGCCCCCGGGCGTGGTGAACGACAGGTCAAAATCACGCACCATGGCGGGACGTGCCTGCGGCTCGGCGCGCCACTCCAGGCTGCCGTGCCGCAGTGCCGCCTCTGCCAGACGCCCCTTGCTGGCCACCAAGTCGACGTCCACCCCCCGGATGTGCAGTTGCGCGCCGCTGGCCGTGTTGCGCCATTGCAGATCGGCGTCTTCGATGCGCAGCGCGGCCGCGCCGGTCAGCACCACCTGCGGGGTGAACCAGGATATGGCCGCCGTGGGAGGGGACGGCTCGATGCGCGGCCCCTCTCCTGCCGCCGGGGACGCCGGACCGGACTCACCGGGCCGGTCAGAAGGGACAGGGGAAGCAGGGGGGGCAGGTGCGCCAGAAACATCGGATGGCGAGGAGGAAACGGAAGAAACAGAGGAATCGAGGGGCGAAGAGGACGCGGCAGATGGTGCGGCAGCGCTCCCGCCCAGACGTTCAAGCAGCCCGTCCCAGCCGTTGCGGCCTTCACCGTCGGCCAGCAGAACCAGTTGCGGGCGGGCCACTTCCACGCCGCGCACTTCCACCTGGCCGAAAAACAGCGGCGCAAGGCGCAGGTTGAAGCGCGCCTCCGCCACCCGCAGCAATGGCTCCTGCCCGGCAAAGGGGGAGGCCTGCTCCATGACCACGTCGCGGGCCACCACCGTGGGATCGGGATCGAAGATCACCCGCACCCCGCCCTGCACCCGGCTGGCGTGCCCGGTAAGCGCGGTAAGCGATTCACCCAACTGGCGCGCCGCCGCATCGGAGTCGATCAGGTGGCGCAAGGCCGCGTAGCCGCCGACGGCGGCAAGCAGCACAAGGCACAGGATGATCGGCAGTGGGCGCAAACGCATGGGGGTTCCGGTTCGACGAAGTGGAGCACGCACGCCGCGACACGCGACACGCCGCCCTTCTCGGGCGGCGCAGGCAAGTGCGGCGTGTCATGCTATACCGAACCACCCGCGAAAACACCACCCCCGGTGGATGGAAACGGTGCCGCGCCCAGCATGGCGGCCAGATCGTCCGCCGAAACCGGCGGCGCGTACAGAAAGCCCTGGGCATACCGGCAGCCCAAAGAAGCCAGGATTTCCGCCTGAGTGGACGTTTCCACACCTTCGGCCACGATCTCCAGCCCCAGATGCAACCCCAGCGAGACGATGGAGCGCACGATGGCCTGCCCGTCTCGGTCGTACTCCAGCCCGGCCACGAAGCTGCGGTCTATCTTGATGGAATCCACCGGCAGCCGCTTCAGGTACCCCAGCGAGGAATACCCGGTGCCAAAGTCGTCCAGACACAGCCGGATGCCAAGGTCGCGCAGTTGGGCCATGACCGTGATGGCCTGGCTGCCGTGGCGCATCAGCACGCTTTCGGTCACCTCGAAGCGCAGCGCGCGCGGGTCGGTGCCGGTGCGTTCCAACAGCATCTCCACGGCGTAGGGCAGGCCCGGCTGCATGAACTGACGACCGGAAATGTTCACGTGCACCACGCCCGGCGGCGGCAGCCCCGCTTCGTTCCAGCGGCTCAGTTGCAGGCACACCTCTTCCAGCGCGAAGGCCCCGATGGAGGTGATGAGCCCGGTGTCCTCGGCCACGGGCACAAACTCGGCGGGCGAAATGTCGCCCCCTTCGGTGCGCGTCCAGCGCAGCAGCGCCTCCACCCCGTGCAAACCACCGTCTTCCAGCGCCACCACGGGCTGGTAGTGCAGGCGCATCTCTTGCCGTTCCACGGCGCGGCGCAGATCCGTCTCTATGGTCAGCAGTCGCAGCGCCTCTTCACGCATGCGCTTGTTGAACACCTTGAAACGCGACTGCCCCTGCTCTTTCGCGCGGTACATGGCGGTGTCCGCGTCGCGCACCAGTTCTTCGGGCGTGGTGTACTGATCGGTGCGCAGCACGATGCCGATGCTGGCCGTGGTGAACACCTCGTGCGGGCCGATGCGCACCGGCTCCGCCAGGTGCGCCCGGATGCGCCGGGCCACGCGCACCGCCGTGCCGCGCGTGGGAGTTTCCTCCAGCAGCACGCCGAACTCGTCGCCGCCGAAACGGGCCACGGTATCCACGTCGCGCACGCATTCACGCAGCTTGGCGGCCACCACCTTCAACAGGGCGTCGCCCACGTCGTGGCCCAGGCTGTCGTTGATGACCTTGAACCGGTCAAGGTCCAGGTACAGCATGGCAAAGGTGTAGTTGCGGCGGCGGGCGGCGCGCTTGAGGGCCATTTGCAGCCGGTCGTGGAACAGCACGCGGTTGGGCAACCCGGTGAGCGGGTCGTGGAAGGCCTGGTGTTCCAGCCGTTCACGGCTTTCGTGGCCCATGGTGACGTCTTCGAGAAAGCCCTCGTAGTACATGGTGGCCCCGTCGGCCCCCGGCACCCGCCGGGCGTTGACCGACAGCCAGATGAGTTCGCCCCCCTTGCGCCGCCCCCGGAATTCGAAGGCGTTGACCTGGCCGTGCTCCTCCATGCGGGCCACGAACTCGTCGCGCCGGGCCGGGTCCACGTAGACTCCATCGCCGATGGATTCCACGCCCTCCAGCAGATCCTGCACTCCTTCGTAGCCCAGGATGCGGGCCATGGCCGGATTGACGCTCAGAAAGCGCCCTTCCGGCGTGCTCTGGAAGATGCCTTCCAGGGCATGTTCGAAAATGCCGCGGAAGCGTGCCTCCGCACGGCGCAGGGCCTGCTCCACCGTGCGGCGCTCGGCGTTTTCCAGCATCAGTTGGGCGTTGGCGCGGCTCAGTTCGCGGGTGCGCTCGCGCACCTTGCGTTCCAGCATGCCGTGGGCGCGGTGCAGGGCGTCCTGCGCGCGGCGGCGCTCGGTCACGTCGCGCACCAGGCAGATGCCGTAGGTGGTGCCCATCACCTGCCGTCGCACCAGCGAAAGTTCCACCCAGCAAGGGGTGCCGTCGCGCCGCACGGCGGCCACCTCGCCCGAGCGCAGGGCCGTTCCCATACCCGACAGGCACAGAGCGCCCGGCGGCAGGCCCGAATCCGGGCCGGTGGCGTACCCCGCTGTCAGGCCGGGCAGCGTGCAGGACACGCCGGCC
>NZ_VSMK01000289.1 GCF_011682075.1 Nitratidesulfovibrio liaohensis | reverse complement strand
CAGTCCAGCAGCACCGCGTCGGCGCCGCGCTCGTCGAACAGCATCAGCGCGTCCCCGCCGCCGCCCGCCTCGCGCACGGCATAGCCCGCCTCTCGCAGATAGCCGCACACGGCGGTGCGGGCCACCGGGTCGTCGTCCACCACGAGGATGGTGGGGATGCGTTCCGCGGGTTGGCGAGGGTCCATGGAGGTCTCCTGTGCTGGGGCGCTCTGCCGGGGTTCTCTTAGGGGGTGCGGGGGAGCAGCAACCACGCCGGCCCCGGCGCATCCAGATGCCCCGCCACGGCGGCCGCGCGGTCACCCGCGCCGCAGAACAGGTCGATGCGGTAGCCCTTGATGGCCCCGCCGGTATCCTGCGCAAGGCCAAGGCCGGTCACCGCGCCGCCGCCAGCGGGCTGGGGCACCGGGGTGGAAAAGGCCACCAGCGCGCCTGAAGGCAGCACGGAACGGTCGGTGGCCAGGCTTACCCATGGGGTCAGCGGCCTGCCCGTGCACCCCAGCGGCCCGCTGGCGCTGCCTTCCTCCATCCGGAAAAAGACGTAGCTGGGGTTGGTGTTCATGAGTTCCCGCGCCTGCGCGTGGTGGCTTTCCAGCCACTGGCGGATGGCGGGCATGTTCACCCCGTCGGGCGGCAGTTCGCCCCGTTCCTTCAGGATGCGCCCAATGGACACGTAGGGCCGTCCGTTCTGCGCGGCGTACAGCACGCGGGCCTCGCTGCCGTCGGTAAAGCGGACCCTGCCGGAACCCTGCACCTGCAGGATGTACACGTCCACCGGGTCCGCAGCCCAGGCCAGTTCCAGCCCCTTGCCGCGCAACGCCCCGGCGTCGATTTCCGCGCGGTCGTAATAGGGGCGCAGGGTACGCCCCTTGGGGCCGTTCACCACTCGGTAGGTCATGCGCTGCTTGCCGGAACCGGACGCGGCCACTTCCGTCACGTGCATGTCCGGCGGGGTGCGATAGATGGGGTGGGAGTAGCCGGGCGCGGGGGTGCGGCTGGCGCGCAGCACCGGCTCGTAGTAGCCGGTCCAGGCGGTGTCCACGCGCAGCCAGCGGAACCGTTGGGCCAGCAGGCCGGGGTTGGCGTCCAACTGGGGCAGCAGGCCGGACAGCTGGCGCAGGGCGGTCATGAAGTCCGCGTTGGTCACGCGCACGCCGGACCGATCAAGAGCCACCCCGCCAGCCGGGCGGGTGGCCATGTAGGAAAGGCTTTGGGCCAGGGCCGGGGCCAGATCGTTCCACGAGGCAAGCCCCTGGCTGCGCGGGTCCATGGCCGCGATGGCGGCGCGAATCTCGTCGGGCGAGGCTTCGGTGTAGGCGGGCAGCGGCGGCAGCGACAGGGCCGGACGCGTCAGGGTCGAACGAGTCTGGGCCGAACCCTGCCCCGCCGGGGGCACTTCCGGCTCGGGGACCGAAATCCGTGGCGCATGCGAGGCACAGCCGGAAATGACCAGCGCCAGCAGCAGCGCCCCGGCGGCGCGGGCGCATGGGGGCACACAGACGCGCCCGAATACATATGAACCGGATGCGGCAGCAGGTGGGACAGTGGATGACACTGTGGTCAAGGACGAGGCCATGGAGCGGGGCAGGCCGCGCACGGCTTTGGCTTTCACCACGAAATGGCGTACGAATCGACACGCCGCACTACGCGGCAGGAGGTTGCGAAACATATGGACGGCTTTCCCGTGCCGGAAATCTGGTTGGCCCATCGCGTGTCCTACGGTGAAACGGACATGATGGGTGTTGTGTACTATGCGGAATACCTGCACTTCTTCGAGCGCGCCCGCAGCGAATTCATCCGCTCGCGGGGCATGGGCTATGCCACCGTGGAAGAACGCGGCATCATCCTGCCGGTACGCGAGGCACGCTGCCGCTACCGCAGCCCGGCCAAATTCGACGATCTGATCCAGGTGCGCGCAGGCATCAGTGAATGGGGCCGCGCCTCGCTGACCTTCGTGTACGAGATTCGGGACGAGGGACGCAACAGGTTGCTTGCCGACGGCATGACCCAGCACGCCTGCATCAACCCGCAAGGCAAGCCGGTGCCGGTGCCCGACTGGCTGAAGAACCTGTTGGAATAACCATCCATTCGGACGCTCACGCGCACATGCGGCGCACAATCTGACACACTTCACGCAACGAATGTGCCTGCTCGCTTGACTGGTCAGTGGACCGAGCGTAGGGCAAGGCCCATGTTCCTCGACGTCCACACCCACGCCTTCCATCCCAAGATCGCGTCCAAGGTCCTGCAACAGCTGGAATCGCACTACGGCATCTCGCCCGTGGGCGAAGGCGTGGTGGAAGACCTGCTGCCCCGCGCCAAACGCGCCGGGCTGGACGGCGTGGTGGTGCACTGCGCCGCCACCGCCGCCGCGCAGGTGGTGCCCGCCAACGCCTTTGCCGTGGAATTGCAGCGCCACCACCCGGAGGTGGTGGCCTTCGGCACCGTGCACCCGGAATATCAGGACTGGGAACACCAGTTGGACCGGCTGCGCGCGGCGGGCATCCGGGGGCTGAAGCTGCACCCGGAATTCCAGGGCTTCCGCCTGGACGACCCGCGCCTGCTGCCCATCATCGAGGCGGCGCAGGACGACTTCGTGTTCATGTGCCACATCGGCGACAAACTGCCCCCGGCGGAAAACCCCTCCTGCCCGTACAAGCTGGCCGCCCTGCTGGATGCCTTTCCGCGCGCCCGGTTCATCGCCGCGCACCTAGGCGGCTACCAGCACTGGCAGTACGCGCTGGAAGCGCTGGTGGGCCGCGAGGTGTGGATGGACACCTCCAGCAGCCTCTCGTTCATCGACGACGCCACCCTGCACGCCATCTTCGACCGGCACGACCGCGAGCACATCCTGTTCGGCAGCGACTATCCCCTGTTCGACCCCGCCGACGAATGCCACCGCCTGCAACGGCGGCTGGACCTTTCCGACGGCGAAATAGAGGTGCTGCTGTCCAGCGCGGCCACCCTGCTGGGGCTCGACGGGCAAACGAACGCCGCCGCGCCCGGCACATAGCTGCGGGACACGGCGGCACCACGTTCGACGCCCGACGCTCCATGCGGCGAGCGGGTCGCCTCTCTGCCGGGTAACCGGCATGACCCCACGGCATGACGCCGCCGGAGCGCGCGGGGGCCTGCCCCCGCCGGATCACACCAACTGCAAGTATCCGATGAAATTGTCGATGCCGCGCAGGCGGCAGTCCGCGTAACGGCGCACGTAGTCCTCGAAGGTCATGCGCCGCCCATAGATATTGTACGTGGCGTCCGGCCCGCCGAATGCCAGCCCGTGATGCGCGGCCACCTGCGGGTGGATGGGCAGTTCGAACTCCGGGTACGGATCGGTGAAGCCGTCGCGCACCGCCTGGGGCAGCGGGTCCATGCCCAGCGCCGCCAGCACGCCTTCCGCCACGTGCAGCACCAGCCGCCGGTTGGGGTGGTTGATGGTGGCGAACAGTCGTTCTTCCTTCCACAGCGTTTCCACCAGTTCCACCGTGGGGGCCACCGCGGCAGGGATGCCGCCCGGCAGCACGCGCCCGGCAGCGTCGTTACCCCGGTCAAGGCCATGCCCCCCGCCGTCGCCACCGGCCCTGCCCCGCT
>NZ_VSMK01000288.1 GCF_011682075.1 Nitratidesulfovibrio liaohensis | reverse complement strand
GGCGGGAGCGCCGCTGATCGCCGCCAGCGTGGCCGGGTGGACGGCCATGGTGGCCACGGCCCTGCCCGGCGAACGCGGGTTGGCCGGAATGTTCTTTCCCCACGGGCAATCGACGGCAACCCCGGCGGAAGACGTGCTGGGCTGCCAGCCACCGGCACTGCTGGTGGCGGCGGGGCTGGCACTGTCCGAGGCGGTGCGGCTGGTATTGGGCCAGCCCCCGCGCCTGGGTGGTCCCCATGGCCTAATGGCCGTGGTGGACCTGGCGACGACCAGCCTCGACCGGCTGTCGCTACAGGGGTAGCCGGGCAGGAAAAAGCACGGCCCGTGCGTCTTGTACACACGGGCCGTCGTTGCGTCCTGTCATGCCGTGCATGCGGCGCACCCGCCAGCTACGTACCCGGCGGCGTCTCGGGCACCGCGTGGCGTGCGGTAAGCTGGCTCAACGCGTCCAGATGCTCGGCAAAGCGGTAGTAGAATTTCACATCGTTGCCCAGCACGTTGCCCATGCGGGCGGCATGCACGTTGCCGATGCCCACCCCCGACATCTGATGGTGCACGCAGGAGACAAGGCCGCAGTACACCACCTCGAAGCCGTGCAGGCACAGATCCAGGTCGTGGGCGATGTCGTCCATCTGCGAGGGCGAGAAGCGCAGGTCGAAGTCGCGCACCGCGTCCAGCGCGGCGCGGGTGAACACGTGGCAGCAACCCATGACGTTGGCCGTGGGCCGGATGTAGTCGTAGAACCCGCCGTCGTAGTTGAAGTTGGGCGTGTCCAGGCTGATGCGCAGCAGCCCGGGCTGAGCCACGGAAACGTTGCGGTACAGGTACTGCAACCGGCGCGGCGTGCCGGGAAAGACCGTCTTGGCCCCGGCCACGCCCGCGCGCGGGTTGGCGCGCAGCACGGAAACCAGCGTGGACAGCCAGTTGGCGGGCACCTCAACGTCATCGTCCAGAAAGGCCACGAAGGCCGCCTCGCGCCCGTGCGGGGTATGCAGCAGCCAGTTGCGCGCCGCCGGAGCTCCCACGTTGACGGGCAGGTCGATGATCTCCATGCGCCCGCCGAACAGACTGGCGTTCAGCGCCGCCGCCATTTCCGCAGAGCCGTCGGTGCAGCCGTTCAGCAGCAGGGTGACGGATGCTTCGCCCGTCTCCGACGCCGCCAGCGAGCGCAGGGTCTGTTCCAGCAGGTCGCGTTTGTTCCATGAGTACAGGAAGATGGCCACGGGACCGCCCGCCGGATCCAGGGCGTCCGGTGGGGTGACGAAGGGCTGCTCCAGTTCGCGCAGGCGCAGGGCTACGGGAATCTGTGTGGGGTTCAGCCGCAGCGACGTGCGGTAGAAATCCATACCCGCCGCGCGGCCGCCGGTACGCACGGCCAGTTCCGCCGCGCAGTTCAGCCAGCCGGGGTCGTCAGCCCCGAGGGCATGCGTGTGGTCGCGCAGTTCCAGCGCCATGGCGTCGTTGCCGTGCAGCATGCACGCCCGAAAGCGTTCCCGATCAAGCAGGCCGCGCAGCAGGGGCGGGCAGCGCAGCCCGTCATACCAGCCAGTGCCCGGCTCGATCCCCAGTTTCAGGTCCAGGCGCAACAGACGGTCGGCTACCTCCACGGAAAAGGGCATGTCGCGGTGCAGGCGCAGCAGCAATTCGTGCGCCTCGACCGGGGGCTGGTTGGAGGTCTGTTCCACCCGCTGGCGTAACGGGTCGGGGATGCGCACCTTGGCCAGGGCCCGGTGCAGCGGGGTGTCTTCCGGGGTGCCGTTCACGCGGGCGGCCAGGGTCACGGCCTGCTCGTCAAAGGGCCGCAACCGGGCAAAAGTATGCACCAGCCAGCGCAGCCAGGCGACCTGACGGGGAGTTTTGAGCCCGCCGGGCTCGGCGGCCAGCCGGTTCAGGTAGCTGACGCAGACCGGTGCGTCGAGCAGGAAGTTACCGAGATAATTGCGCAGGTGGTCGATGGCGTCATCAGCGGAGAGCGCTTCCAGCTCTGTCTGAAGGCCGGGGGCGATATACCTGTACTGCATGGGATCTCCGACGGTTGCGCAGGCGGCAGGTTTTTCGGGCCGTGCCGGAGCATGCAAGTTCGACGCCATGACCATGCGGCACAAGGTGCCGTCCGCCCGGGTGAACGGAACGACCGGTCAATGTGCGGACCCGCGCCGGAAGGCGCGGTTTCGACCGCGAATGCGCGGTCAACGCCCTCCCTTGTGCTTGCGTTGGCGTACCACGCCCCACACCTTGGCCCATTCCTGTTCGTAGGTGGTGCGGGCGGCCTCTTCGGCCTGCTCGCAGGCGGCGCGGGCGGCCTGCTTCGCGCCGTCTGCCTCCGGGGCTGTGCAGCCCGGTTCGTCGCGGCAGGTATCGGCCAGGCGCGCCATGGCCTCGTCCATCTGCCGTTCCAGCATTGCCAGATATCCAGCCTCGTCTTCCATGGTACCTCCCGGACCGCCATGCGGCAGTCCCCATGGCGGCGTTCCGGCGCGGGCCGCTGCGGACAGGCCGGGACCAGTTCGCAACGATCATGCCGGGACGCAGGTTGCGCCCGCCAACGGTACACCAACAGAGTCTTGCGGCAGGCGTCTTCCCCCACAGGTGGGATGTTCTGAAGCGCCCACCGGAGCGTTGCCGAACGCGCTCCCAGCAGCACGCACGGCAGTTCTCCATGTCCCTGCATACGCATATCGGGCGGTTCCGTCCACGCGCCGGGGGCGCTGTTCCGGGGGGACACGCCGCCGCACGGTCGGCGATGCAGGCAGATGCAAGGCGTGGCGTGGGCTGTGGCTGGCGCATGCCGGGGCAAGGGAGAGGCGAAAATTATCACGTCCTGCGGGGGGCAGCGCAAGATTCGGATGGAAAAGCGCACGCGGCGGACCTATGTTGCCGTCATGGATACGCCCACCCGCCATACCGCTGTCGATTCGGCATCTGCCGCGTCCACTGCGTCCGCCGCAGCTCCCAGGTTCGACGATCCGCGCCTGGCCCTGGTCCGCGCCGCCTGCGCCACCCTGCACGAACGTGCCGAGCCGGTGCCACTGGCCGAACTGGCCGAGACCGCGGGGCTGAGCCCCAGCCATTTCCAACGGGTGTTCACCCGTCTGGTGGGGGTTTCACCGCGCGACTATCAGCAGGCCTGCCGCGAACAGCGCCTGCGCGGTGCGCTGGAGCGGGGAACGCCCGTGAGCGAGGCCATCTACGAGGCCGGGTTCGGTTCGCCGAGTCGGGTGTATGAAGATGCCCACGGCATGCTGGGCATGACCCCGGCCCGTTACCGAAAGGGCGCGCCCGGCCAGCAACTGGCTGTGGCCGCCGCGCAAACCTCGCTGGGCTGGCTGGTCATGGCCGCCACGGAGGATGGGGTGTGCGCCATCGACATCGGCAACGACCGCGAGGCCCTGCTTTCCGGCCTGCAACGTCGCTTTCCCGGCGCCGAACTGCACACCCCCAGCGACGCGGTGCGGCAGTGGCTGGGCACGGTGGTGGCCTTTGTCGAGCACGGCGGCGCGCACCCCGCGCTGCCGCTGGACGTGCGTGGCACCGCCTTTCAGCATGCGGTATGGAGCGCCCTGCGCGAACTGCCCCCCGGCGAAACGCTGGGCTATGCCCAGCTTGCCGCCCGCATCGGCAG
>NZ_VSMK01000287.1 GCF_011682075.1 Nitratidesulfovibrio liaohensis | reverse complement strand
GGTCTGGTTCATGCGGTCCATGGCGGCGGTCACCTCGTCCACGCGCGCCAGTTGGCGGGCGGCCCCCCCGCTGGAATGGGCCACCTGCTCGGCCAGTTCATGCGCCGACGAGGCCACCCGGCGGGCAATGTCTTCCGCCTCGCGCGCGGTGGCGGCGATGACCGCGTTCTGGGCGTCCAGCCGCGCATGCTGGGCGCGCTCGTGCGTCAGGTCCACCCACAGCGAAATGGCGCCCATCAGTTCGCCGTCCAGGTCGTAGATGGGCGTGGCCACCATGTGCAGCACCACTTCGCGCCCGTCGGCCTGCGGGTCCAGCACCACGTCCTCGGCCACACGATCTCGCCGCTCCATGCTGCGCCGGGTCAGCACCGGGCGGGTGGCGTCGGCGGTGCTGCCGTACACCAGCTCGCCCAGTTGGCGGCCCAGCCATTCCGTCGGAGTGCCCCCGCGCCGCAGTACGCTCAGGGCCTCTGCATTGACGTGAGTAATGTTGTTGGCAAGGTCCACCACCACGCAGGGAACCACCACCCCGTCCAGCACGCCCTGGCTGAAGCCCAGGCGCATGCGCAGTTCGCCCACCATGGCCTGCACGGCGCGCACCGTGGCCCCGATGGTGTCGTCCGCCGCGTAGTCGAAGGTGTAGTCGAAGTTGCCGCGCGCCACCTGCTGGGCCAGGGTGGCCAGCCGCTGCATGGGCACCATCAGCTGGCGCACCATCAGCCAGATGACCAGCGCGGCCACGGGCAGGGCCACGGCGGCGGCAATGGCGGCGCCGTGCCACAGCCGCTCGCTGACGCCCTGCATGAGGTCGGCACGGCTGACGGTGGTGACGAAGGTGACGCTCCACGGGGCGTAGTGGTCGGCGCAGGCTTCGTACTCCTCGCCGCCGATGCTGTAGGCGAGGACGCGGGAGCCGCCCGCATCCGTACGGACAGCGGTGGCATTGCGGGCCTGCGTCCCGCCGTCCGGCTTCAGGGCAGCGCCCCACGGCAGGTCGAAGACGTTGCGGCCCACCATGCCCGGGTCGGGGTGAATCAGTATGGTGCCCGCCCCGTCGAAGGCAAAGGAATAGCCCTTGCCGCCCACGTTGTGACGCACCACGGCGGCGGCGAATTCCGGGGTCAGCAGGGGCCGGGCCACTTCCACCGCGCCCAGTATCTCGCTGCCGTCCATGCCCTTTACCGGGGCGTAGGCGGCCAGGTTCCATTCGCCGCCCACCTTGAGCATGCCTGTAAAGCCGTTGCCGGACAGCACCGCCGCCGTCACGGGGTGCCCCTTGCCGAGGAACGTCCAGCGGGCGGAGCCTGAAGGATCGGCCACGCTGGAGCTGACGCGCACCAGCCGCCCTTCGTGCAGTTGCAGTACCGATGCCCCCACCCCGGCCAGTTCGCGGATGCGGTCCACAAGGTCGGTGCTTTGGTGCAGGTAGGTGGACCCCAGCTTGAAGCCGGGCAAGGTGGTCCTGGTCGTCTGGCCGGTGTCGGCATCGCGCAGGTCGGCCTCCACCTCCATGAAAATCTCGGGGATGGGGAATCCGGCCAGGCCGAACTGCAACTGCATCAGCTTGAGGTCGGAGCCGATCTTGTTGCGGTTCAGCGTATCCTGAAACCGGGCGGATTCCATGAGTATCTGCGAGACGTTGCGCAACGAGGCGCGCCCCTGCGCAAGGTAGCCGCGCCGGGCGTCCACCAGGCTGGTGACCAGCATGGCCGTCATGGTCACCAGCACCATGGCCAGCGAACCCGCGATGAGCTTGGTGCGGAACGAAAGGGTGGAAAGCATGCGCCCATCCTTGAGGTGTGCACGTGGCAGGTACGCCAGCGGCAAGTATGCCGGGGGATGAACCCGTACGGCGTGGATGCGGGCCGGGGCGGAAACGGAAGGTGAGGATGTACGCAAGGCGCGCGCGACGGCGCGGAACCTGCTGGGCGGTGCTCCGTCTTGCCCGAACGCAGCGCGTCCGGGTGCCCCCCATCCGCTAGACTGGTGCCTGTCCGGTTGATGCCTGCACGGCAGATGCCCGTCCGGCAGATGCCCGTCCGGCAGTTGTGCGCTCGATGGTCGGGGCGCGCCACCCTCCCCGGCGGCTGGTGTATTCATGGGGCACCGGGGCGAAGATCAGGTTACAACGACGTCACGTTTCCGTAACATGTGGCGGTTTTTGTGCTTTCCCCATACCTTGGTACATGTGGCGTTTGTGTTGCGGCGGCGCATGGTTGGGACGACGCCCCCAGCGCGCGCCGAGCGCCTCCTGATCGTGATCCGGGCGGGCACCCCCATCCCGTGCCCGGTGCGTTTCCGGGACGGACGTGCTACACCGCGCCCATGACGATCAGCGTTCCCTGCTTTCCCCACGCATCCCGCCCGTCCTGCGTGTCCCGCGTGTCCCGCGTGTCCTTCACTTCGGGCGCGGTTGGCGCAATGGACGCCCGCCGGAGGTCTTCGTGAAGACCATCGGCGAAGCCCTGCGCGGCTTTCTGGAACGACGCGGCGCGCCGGAACGGATGCGCCTTGTGCGCCTGTGGGAGAACTGGGACATGGTCATGGGCACGGACATCGCCGTGCTGGCCTACCCGCTGGGCCACCGCAAGCGCATCCTGCTGGTGGGGGCAGAGGACAACATGGCCATGCAGGACCTTACCTTCCTGACGCCGGAAATCCTGGAGCGGGTCAACGCCTTCATGGACGACGTGTCCGACGGACCGTACTTCGAACGGGTGGAGGTGCACCTGCTGCAACGCCGTACCCCGCTGGACGAGGTACGCGTGGAACGCAGCGCACCGCCGCCGCGCGTGCCGCCCAGGCCGGACAACCTGGGCGGGCTGCTGGGCGCCTTCGACCCGGAATCGCCCGTGGGCCGCGCCTACGCCAGCTACGTGCGCATGTTCCGCGAAATCGGAGACGCCGCAACGAAGCCGGGCGGGGCTGCGGGACACAACGGAAGGGCCGGACAGACAGGGCAGTCGGGGCCACCCGGGCGAGACGGGCCTGTCAGAACGGGCGACAGGAAGTGATCCTTCCGCCATCCTCTCGGCATTCTCTTGCCGCGCCGCCATCTTTTTCGCTTGACGCACACCGCGCCTTCGGAGTATCCGTCTCTTCCGCGCCGAAAGGCGCACAGGGTGTCCCCATCGTCTAGCCGGCCCAGGACAACGGCCTTTCACGCCGTCGACAGGGGTTCAAATCCCCTTGGGGACGCCACCGCAAGCCAAAAGGCGTACGCAACCGCGTACGCCTTTTTCCGTCTGGCCCCCCCGTGTTGCCGCACGGGCTGGCGCACCATTTCCTTCCTACACTTCCGCCGTATACGGTGGGGCCGGGTCGTACTGGATCAGCCTGCGCACGGCGCGGGCGTGGTCCGGGTCATGCATTTGCCCCACCAGCCACAGGGCCATGTCGATGCCCGCCGATACCCCCTGCGAGGTGACGATGTTGCCGTCGCGCACGTAGCGCATGTCGGGCAACAGGGTCAGTTGCGGGTCGCGGGCCAGTTCTTCGGCGTAGGCCCAGTGGGTGGTGGCCCTGCGCCCGCGCAGCAGGCCCGCCGCGTGCAGGATCAGCGTGCCGGTGCACACGGCCGTCACCCAGCGCGCCGTGGCGGCCCGGGCCGTCACCCATTCCA
>NZ_VSMK01000297.1 GCF_011682075.1 Nitratidesulfovibrio liaohensis | reverse complement strand
GCACGGCCAGCCGCCGGGCCAGGGTCTGCCCGGCGGGAAAGCGCAGCACCTCGCGCCCGCCCGCGGACAGGGTGAAGGCCACGTCGGGCCGGGTCAGGGCCAGCCGTGCGAACAGTTCCTGGGCGCGCTTCAGCTCGGTGGCCTGGGTCTTCAGGAATTTCAGTCGCGCGGGCACGTTGGCGAACAGGTCGCGCACCTCGACGATGGTGCCCCGGTGCAGCGCCGCCGGACCGGCGGACACCACGTGACCGTGCGCCACCTCTATGCAGGTGGCCTCGCCGGGGGTGCCATCTGGAGCCACCGGGGCGGAAGTCATGCGGAACCGCGACACCGAGGCGATGGAGGGCAGCGCCTCGCCCCGGAAGCCGAAGCTGCCGATGCGGGCCAGTTCGGCGAGGTTCGCCACCTTGCTGGTGGCGTGGCGGGTGACCGCCAGTTCCAGTTCTTCCGCCGGAATGCCGGTGCCGTCGTCGCGCACCATGATCAGCGACTGCCCGCCGTTGTCCAGGGTAACCTCCACGGTGGTGGCTCCGGCATCCAGGCTGTTTTCCACCAGTTCCTTGACCACGCTGGCCGGGCGTTCCACCACCTCGCCCGCGGCAATCTGGTTGCGCAGGTCGGCGGGCAGCACCTGGATGCGGCGGCGCGCGCCGCGCGCGGGGGTGGGGTGCGTGACGTCCGTAGCCGGAGCTGTGGCGTTGTCGGAAACGGGGGCAGGGGCGGTGTCGTGGTCGTGCGTGTGCATGATTCATCTGTAGCCACTCGGGCGGGCAAGGTAAAGCGGCGGCGAGGATGCCCGCGCGGCAGGGGGATGCGGTATTGGCGGGCAACCGTCCGGCTGCGTGCCCCCATCGGCCCGGATGATAGTTGGTGACACCCCCGCACGCCCGGCGGTAGATTGTTGCCATGCAGCCACTTCTTCAGTTCGATGACATGTCGTTTGCGTATGCGTCCGGCGCGCATGCATCCGGCACGACCGGGAATGGTGCGGCCACGCCGGGAGCGGGGGCCGCTTCGCAGTCCGCATCGTCCGTGCAGCCCCGGTCACCCGCCGGGCCATCCGCCGTCGCGCCTGCCGGTTCCGGCGTGCCCGCGCTCCCCGGCCTTGCCCACGTGAACCTTGCGGTGCACCCCGGCGATTTCGTCATGCTCACAGGGCCGTCGGGCGCTGGCAAATCCACCCTGCTGCGGCTTGCCGTGCGGCTGGAAGAGGCCGACGCCGGGGTGGTCCGATGTGGGGGCCGACCGGTGGCGGACATTCCACCGGCGGAGCTGCGCCGCACCCTGGGCTTCGTGCAGCAGACCCCCACGGTTGGCGCAGGCACCGTGCGCGACAACCTGTTGCTGCCGTTCACCTTTGTGGCCAACAAGGGGCTGACCCCGCCCGACGACGCGGAACTGGCCGGGTGGCTGGCCCGCTTCCGGCTGGTGGGGGTGGGGCTGGACGCCACGGCGGCAGCGCTCAGCGTGGGGCAGCGCCAGCGGGTGTGCATCATCCGAACGATGCTGCTGCGGCCCGCGGCCCTGCTGATGGACGAACCCACCAGCGCGCTGGACCCGGAAAGTAGCGCGGTGGTGGAAGCCCTGACAGAGGAACTGAACGAGGACGGGGTGACCGTGCTCATGGTCACCCACGGGGTCTACCGCCCGGCGCGCCGTCCCTGGCGCGACGTGCGCGTGCAGGACGGCGGGGTGCGCGAGGTGGCGGTGGCCCATCCCGATGGCAACGCCACAGGCATGGTTGCCGGGGGTGCCGCATGAACGATCCTCTGGGCATGGCCTACATCCAGATCGGGCCGTGGCAACTGGCCGTGGCCGTGGTGTTCGTGCTGCTGGCTGGCGGGCTGTCGCTGGTGCACCACCTGAAGCTGGAACGCGACCTGGCCATCGGCACGCTGCGCACCTTTGCCCAACTGTTCGCCATGGGCTACCTGCTGCGCATCCTGTTCGGCCTGCAATCGGCGGTGCTGGTGGTGGGCATGTACATGGTCATGACCTGGTTCGCCGCGCGCATCGTCAAGGGGCGGGTGCGCGAGAAGGGCGTGGACTACTTCATGCCCACTCTGCTGGCAGTGCAGGTGACCTTTTTTCTGGTCACCTTCGTGGTCACGGGGTTGATCATCGGGGCCAAGCCGTGGTGGGAGCCGCAGTACTTCATCCCCATCGGGGGCATGGTGGCGGGCAATTCCATGAATGCGCTGGCCGTGGCGCTGGACCGGCTGTTCTCCGACCTGCGCGCCCACCGGGCAGAGGTGGAAATGCGCCTGTGCCTTGGCGCGGACCGGGACGAGGCCAGCGCCGACATCTTTCGCGGGGCGCTGCGCGCGGGCATGATCCCCTCCATAAATTCCATGATGGGCGTGGGGTTGGTGTCCATACCCGGCATGATGACCGGCCAGATCATGGCCGGGGCGGACCCGGCGGACGCCGTGCGCTACCAGATAGTGGTCATGCTGATGATAGTGGCATCCACGGCGCTGGCCACATTTATCGTGTTGCATCTGGTGCGCAGGCGTTGCTTCGGACGCGCGCACAATCTGCTGTTGCGGGCGTAGCGCGGAAAGCGGCGGGCGGCCCGACTGGTCTGACTGGTCCGGTCGGGTTCCGGCCAGGGATGCCCGGCTTCCGGACCATGGGGGGCACGGATGCGTCCGCAATGTACAACGGCCACGCCCCTATCGGACGTGGCCGTCGTTCATTACGGGTCCGGAATCACGCGGCGGGGCCGCGTGACCCTGGTCAGCTGTTGTAGGCGGCTTCGCTGTCATCCACGGGCGTTGCCGCGTCATCCATGGCGATGCGCGCGATCTGGTCCTTGCGCATGAAGACCACGCCCTGGTGGCGCATGGCGTACTGGATGAACCGCTCGACCACGTTGACCACGGACGCCGCGCCGCCAATGCGGTCGTGCATGCTGAACGACATCATGCGACGCCTGCTGCCCGCTTCCATGTACAACTGGTCGAAATCGCCCTTGAGCTGGGACAGGAACTGCTCGGGGGTCCAGTTCTTGCCGGAGAAGTTCACGATGTCGTTGTTGCGCAGGGTGTAGGGCACAATGGCGAAGCGCTTGCCGCGCACGTGGGTCACGAAGGGCTCGTCGCGGCTCACGTCGTCGATGTGGTAGAGGAAGTTGAGATCCTGCAGCACCTTCAGCGTGTTAACGCTGCGTCGCAACCAGTTGCAGTTGTAGCCCACCGAGCGCTGGCCGGTAATGGATTCCACGAGGTCCAGCCCGTCCTTCACGAATTGCAACTCGTCCTCGTAGGACAGGTTCCACTGGTTGGCCCAGGCGATGCCGTGCCCGGCGATTTCGTGCCCGGCGTCGGCAATGGCTCTGGCCACATCCGGGTAGGCCCGGGCGGCTTCGCCCACCATGTGGGACGTCACCTTGATGCCGTACTTGTCCCAGAGGTCGAGCATCCTGTAAACGCCTTCAGCGGCGCCGTACCGGAACCAGCTTTCGGCCGGCAGGTCGGGCACGTTGGCGGGCAGGGGCAGCGCGGAGAAGGGGCTTTCGGCCCCGGCAGGCTGTCCGCCGGTTTCAAACTGCATGGATATGCTGATCACAAGGCGCGAACCGTCCGGCCACGGTGGAGTCTGGGTGCGTTTCATCATGGCATTTGCCTCCGGCGGTTGTAGGTGAGCGGCCAGGAGTGGCCGCAACCACCTGTGTCAGTATAATGCCGTGTCGTCGTGCTGGTGCAGGGTGGCAGGCACGATGCGGTAGTCGCTTTCAAAGACGAGGTTGTGCAACTCTGCGGCGGCGATGGCACGCAACGTGGGCAGGGCCTCCTTGCCTTCGCTGGCGGAAAAGACATTGAGCGGCCAGTTCCCCACGCTGCGTCCGCGCATGTGGGGATGGTGGAAGCCCCTTCCGTAGAACGCCAGCAGCGTTATGGGCGAAAGCCCGGCGCGTTGCTGTTCCGGCCATTCCAGTGTCCATGCGGCGGTGACGTCGCCTGCCGGGTGTCGGACGACGCCCGTGGCATTCACGGTTCCGGTGCCCAGCAGCAGGGTCCGGTTGATCTCGTCAAGCACCTGCCTGGACGCCGGGTCCATGAAGGCAACGGCCTGCAGGAAGAGTTGCTCCTTGTCTGCCCGCGTCACGGCGGCTCCGTGGGTTCCGTCGCGCAGATCGGCGAAGTGTCGCAACAGTTCGCCAAGATATGCCGGGCGCGTGGTGTCTTCATGCGGGTTCGGGTTGGCCATGGCGCGTACCTCCTTGTGTTGCCTCCGACGGTCGACACGACCGGAACCGGGGGCTTGTCCTACAACCTGGTGAGGATGGCGTCCCCGGGCAGGCGGGACTTGGGCAGTTTGGCGTTGAAGTCGTCCGCCGCGCGGTAACCCAGCGGGACGATCACCGAACTGGTGCAGCCGATGGTGCGCAGATCCAGTTCCTGGTCCAGGATGCGCTGGTCGAAGCCCTCCATGGGGCAGGCGTCAATGCCCAGCAACGAAACTGAGTACAGCAGCGTGCCCAGGGCAAGGTAGACCTGCTTTTCCATCCAGTGCTGCACGTCGCGCAGTTCAAAGCGGTGCATGTTGACGAAATACGAGCGGCCGCCGTGCTGTCCGTCGCGGGTCGCCGCGTCGTGGAACCGGCCGTCCTTGTCTTCCTGGGCGAGCACGGCCTGCAGGTGGGCCTCGTCGACGTTGTTGCGCGTGCAGAACACCACGACGTGCGAGGCGTTGAGCACCTTGGGGGCATTGAACGAGTAGAAGCCCGTGGTCGCCTTGGCGATGCGCTCCTTGCCCTCGTCGGTGCCGGCGATGAAGAAGTGCCACGGCTGGACGTTGGTGGACGAGGGGCTGAAGCGCAGCAGCGTTTCGATCTGGGTGACCTGATCCTGCGGAATGCGGCGTGCGGGGTCGAATGCCTTCGTGGTGTAGCGGGCTTTTGCGTACTCATCGATATGCATGGGGATGTCCTCTCGGGTAAACGGGGTTGATGGACCGGGGCTGGCAGGTGTGCATTTCCGGGTCCTGCCGGTCGTCGCCTTCACCTTGCGGTGCCCCTTGGTTTTGCGTACTACCAATCTTCTAGTAGATAGGTTTTGTAATTAAATGAAAAGAATCACTTTTTACGAATGGACTCAATGAATACTTCGACGGAATTTTCGAATGCTCCAAGGTTTCCGCTACACCGCGCCTGTATCTGCGCCCCCAGCAACGTACTGTGGAACGCCTGTGCGATTTCCCTGCTGCTTCTTTTGCCAGGGGCGATCTCGCCAGCGTCGATCCCCATCTGTACGGCCCGTGCGAACGTGCCAATGGTTTCCGAAGCGGACACGTTGAGCGCCGCGCGTACGTCGTCTCCCAGTGTCGCGAATTCCGTGCTGAGAATGCCGATAAGGCACATTTTCCCCATGCGCACACCCTGTTCGTAGAGACCGGCTATGGTTTGCAGTTTTTCAATGCTGGTCAGATCGGAACCAACGATTTCCTGGAATTTGTTTCCGTAGATTTCGCGGCTCTGTGCGATGAGCGAGAGAATCAGGTCTTCCTTGCGCGGAAAATGATGATGGATGCTTGCCGTGGTAATGCCAATGATCTTGCTGAGGTCGGCATAGCTCATGGCGTTGACGCCAACGCGCTGTATGATGTTTCGGGCGGTTTCGAGAAGTTCGGCCTTGCGGTTGATCGTCTTTTTCATGCTGCCTATCTATGAGATGGTAGACATGATGTCAAGGTTGCTGCCCGGGGATTTTTTGCGGAAGGGTGGGCCGGTTTGCCCGGAAGCCCGGGAGAGAAGGGCGAAAGCGGGCATGGCAAGAATTTGGCCGGGGATGTTTTGGGCGCCGTGCTCCCGGCTTTCCGCCATCCACCATGGCGCGCTGGCGGCGTTTATCGTGCGGCATCTCGTCTGCAGGCGTTGCTTCGGACGCGCGCATAACTTACTGTTGAAGGCATAGCGCGTGGAACAGGCGGGCGGCCCTGTCAGGTGACGGTTACGGACGGTCACCGGCGATGTCGAACGCCTGCCATGGAGCGCTGCACGGGAACAATCGGGAGGACGAGCGACCAACGATTCCGCGACCATCAAAAGGTTCGGCACGAGCCGGGCACAAGCCAGGGAGGAACGCCATGCGCCAGATTGACCGCATTGATCGCGTTGTTGAGCGGCAGCCCCACGTGCCATCGCAGCCGAAAGGCTATGACCCTGAATTGATGTTTGTGGAATGCGCCCGTTGCGGCAGGCCGGTGATGTGGGAACATGGCCGCGCAACCGTTGTACTGCATGGCGTGGGCGTACACGCCGCCGACATTGACGAGCACTGCATGATCGTCACCGACGGCTGCGCGCACTGCCACCCGGAAGAAGACGAGTACCGCCTGAAGGTCATTCGCATCAGCGAGATCGTGTACCGCGACCTGCTGCGTGATGGTGAACCCATGGGTCACGCCTGAGCGCAGGCACTGGATTGACGGAGAGCCTGACCCGGCATGCGCCGCCCACCGGACAGCCGAGGGGGGGCATGGGGCCAGGACGGAGCATCGAGCGATTGCATGGCCCCCCAACAGGCCCCCGATAGGCATCCGACAGGTAGGGCCATGGTATGCGGGGGGCAGCCAGAGAGAAGGCCAGACACGAGATTCCCGGACACGAAAAGGCCGGGCACCGGAGTGCCCGCCACCAGAGGTTTTGACGGGTTCGCAACCCCTCCCGGTTGCCCCACGGCAAAGGGTCGATTCCTTTCCGAAACGGATATAACGCATGACGGCCGCGTCCCAGTGGGATGCGGCCGTCATTGCGTTGGGGGGCGGGGCTATTGCGCCCGCAGGGTTTCGAGCTGTGTGCTGGCCTTTGTCGCAATGACTTTGCCGATATCCTCGAACAACGAATGTTTGGGATACATGGTGGGGTCGATGGTGAAGACGTGCAGTATGTTGCCATTTTTCTTGATGTGAACTGTGGCGGAAAAGGCGTCGGAACGCTTGGACAGCAAGGACTCCCACGTGGCCTTCAAACCGGTTATGGTAATGGATATGTCGAATGAATTTTCAGACGAATAGTCGAACAGTTGCTTCTTGCGAAGTTCTTCGTAAACAGTTGCGGGAAGATTGCTTTCTGCTCGGCTTGTGATGAGCTTAGCTCGCGAATCCAGCGTATGGCCGCTTGTCCTTTTTCTGTGCCACTCTATAGTTTCGTCTGTCGTGATGATTTCTGCGGTGACGGAACGAAGAGTGCCGTTGATTCTCCCGGCGGAAGGGGTTGTGGGTTGTACGTTTGTGTCGCGCATTGCACGTATGAAATGGTTGTTTGCATCGTTGACGGATTTATAGAAGGCATAGAGAGACTCGGATGTCGGGGGGGACGTGTTCATGCCAAGACGGCCAAACGGGTATGAGGATGCATGTCGTTCCGATAGCAGCAGAGCACCTGTTTCCGTATCGATCATGTCCATACGAACATCGTACCGTGATGCCGAGGGGTGGATGACATTGGATTCACCTACCCCCATGGCGTATATGGTGAAATTCAGAGTGACGTTACCGTTGGCAGCGTTGTTCGCGGCTGGTGATTCGAGGAATGTTGAGCTGGTTATCTTTTGGGCTATCTCAAGGGGAGTCGTGAATATATAGTTTCCAAGGACTAGAAGGCTGAGATTGTTGTCGAAGTTGTGAATTTCAAATCCGTTGTCGAACATGAAATTCACGCCGTCCACACGGAAAGGCAACTGTTCATTTGTTTCTAGCACGTATGAGGGTGGGGTGAGCATTTCGGGGTTGGTCGCAGCGCATCCGCTACATGTCATGAGTGCCAGAGTCAGCAGGTACATTGTAAAGGTACGCATTGAGTGTCTCCGCATCTGTCGTGGTTTGCTGAAGGGGTGTGTATCGTATCGCAGAATTATGGTTGCCGGGTAGACGGCGATGTCTGCGATTCGTTGAGATGGGCCGCGATTTTTTCCGCGAAGGCCGGAGATATGCTGTCGAAGGTGGATTTTTCAGGATAACTGTCAGGTCCGACTGATATTGTATGTATCAGCTCGTCGTTTTTGTATATTTTCAAGTCTGCAACTATGGTGTCTTCCCTTGTATGTAGCAGGCCGCCTTGCTTTGCCCGTATTTCACGAACCGCTATGCATATGTCGAAAGCGTTTTCCGGGCTGGAGTCGAACATATTCCGGTTGCGAAGATTCTCGGCCACGAGGTATGGCAGTTCGCTCATGACCCGATTTTTGAAAATTACGGAGAAAGGCAGGGGGACATCTTTGTCGGGTCTGCCATAAGACCACATGAAGTAATTGGAGGGTGGGCGAACGGTGCCGGTTACGGAGCGGAGTGTGCCGTGTACTCTGCCCGGAATGTCCGTAGGCATCTCTGGACGTATTGTGTAAAGATCGCGCAACAAGGCATTGTTGACCGCGTTGATGGCGTCATGAAAGGCATGCGCAGCCCTTGGCGTTGGGGGGGGTGACGGACATGCCGATAGTACCGAGCGGAATGGAATGATCGTAGCGTTTTGAAAGCAGGATTTTTCCTGTGGAAGTGTCAATGACATTGACCAATACGTCGTATTGGGATGGCGTTGCTGTGAATATGTCGTGTTCACCAATTCCCATTCTGTATATAATGAAGTTGAGTGTTGCTGTATTTTTTGACGCACTATTGACTATGGGTGATTTCAGGAATGTTGAAGAAGTGATTTCTTGTACGGCTTCGAGTTCGCCAGTGCTGATGTGGTTGTTTATGTCGTACCAGTCAAATTTTTTATCAAAGTTTAAATTGATACCGCTCACTCGAAAAGAAAGCTTCTCATGGCTCGCAAGTTTGTATGTGGGCGGATCATGAGGCGTGTAGTGTGTCCGGTAGCACCCGCTGCATAACAAGAGCAGTAGTGGAATAAAGATAGGGGTCAGGTTTTTCACATATGCTCCGTAGGGTTGCATTTGTCTCTGTGGTTTACTGTATATCAGCTATACGGTGGCGCGCAAGGTGTGCGATTTTATATATGTAGCGTTTGATGACTGTATGAAGCAGTTGGTAGATGTTATTTCTGGATAATCATGTAGTTTCCATATGTATTAACATGGTATTAGTGATATATTTGTGATCATTTTTGAATTTTTAATGCCGATGTAATGCATGTTAATGTGTGCGAAAGTCTCATATAGAGTGGGAAAATTATTTTTTTACGGATACAAGTTGTCGCCGAGTGTTGTTTGCACTGGCGGGGGCTTTATGGGGAAGAATGGAATGGACGTGCGTTGCACGTCCATTCCGCTTGAAACGAGACCGCATGGCGGAAAATGGGAATCCAAATGATGGGCAGCAGTTTTTTAATACTATTCGACTGGATTTTCGGTGTGTTGTGCGTCTGGCGTCCTCTTGGTGCCGGCGATGGAGGGGCGCCGTGTAGAGTCAGCTGCCGGAGTGTCGGCCTCCAGAGTTTTTGACGGGTTCGCAACCCCTCCCGGTTGCCCTGCGGCAAGCGGTGATTCCTTTCCGAACCGTTCCGAAACGGACCAAACGCATGACGGCCGAGCCCCACCAGACCAGGGTGGGGCTCGGCCGTCGTTGTGTCAGGGGATATGCGGGCTACGCGCCTGCGGCCTTGACCGGCCCTGCGGCGCGCAGGGCGCTTTCCACCATGAACGCGGAGCGGCTCATGCCGCGCGCCTTGGCCGCGCGGTCGATGGTGTTGCGGATGTGCACGGGCATGGTGATGTTCACCGGCACCGACGTCGTATCCAGGAACGACAGGTCGATATCCGCCAGCAGCACGGCGCCGTCGCGCGCGTCCTCGCTGCCAAGCACCGCATCAATGGGGGAAGGGGGAGGGGCCACGGCGTCGCGTTCCCCCTCGAAATACAGTTCCACGGCCTCCTGCGCGTTGGCGAGGGCTTCTTCCAGAGTATCCCCCGCCGTGAAGCAGCCGGGAAAGTCGGGCAGGATCACGCTACAGGCGCTGCCCGCATCCTTATGGATGATGACCGGGTAGAGCATGGTATTCACCTCTTTTTGTCCGTTGCGGCACGCAGCGGTACGCCGGACTGCCGTTCGATGCTGCGCAGGGTGCCCAGGGGCAGATCCTTTTTGGGCTCGGGGATGATGACCGTGCGCCCGTCAGGGTGGCGCAGCTTGAGGTGGCTGCCCCGCTTTCCCACTTCTTCGAACCCGGCGGCGCGAAGGCACCGGATGACGTCCCTGCTGTGCATGTACGTATGATGCGCATGGTGCGCATAATGGTCAAGAAAAAAGGATGCGCATGGTGCGCATCCTTTCAGGGGTAAAGCTGACCCACGCACGGGGCGCGGCGAACGCAGGCTACTTCCGATACCGCGCTTCCAGTTCTTCCCCGGCTCTTTCCGCGTCGGCCTTCATTTTGGCGCGGGCGGCGGCAAGGCGTTGCGACAGGGCCGGATCAGCGAGGGCCAGGATTTGCGCGGCCAGCCAGGCGGCGTTGCGCGCGCCTGCCTTGTCCAGCGCCACGGTGGCCACCGGAAAGCCGGGGGGCATCTGCACCGTGGCCAGCAGGGCGTCCATGCCGCCAAGGGCGGATGCCGCCACGGGAATGCCGATGACCGGCTTCTGGGTGCGCGCGGCCACGCCCCCGGCCAGGTGGGCGGCCATGCCCGCCGCGCAGATGAACACCTGGCAGCCTTCGGCTTCAAGCTTGGTCACCAGCCGTTCGGTGCGTTCCGGGGTGCGGTGGGCGGAGCTGACGGTGAACAGGTAGGAAATGCCCAGGCTGTCGAGCACTTCGGTGCACGGGCGTACGGTGTCCTCGTCCGAGGCGGAGCCCATGAAAACGGCAACCTTGGTCATGCTGATCTCCTGTTGTCGATAAGGGTTCGGTAACCGGGCGGTCCGTGCTGTCGTGAACCGGTTCAATCCGGACTGGTATCTGTTGGACGGCGTGGCGAAACCCGCGGGGAGTGCCGGAAACGTCGTGCGTGGCCCATGCCGCCCCATGCCGCCCCATGCCGTCCGATGTCGTCCCCTGCCTACCCGTTCCGGTTCGGTCAGGTCCGCTCAGGTCCGGTCAGGCCCGGTCAGATTCGGTCGGGTTCGGTCGTGCCCGGCTGCTTCGGTCGAAGCCAGCAGGGCTAGTCAGGACTGGCTTCAAGCTGTCGTGGCCGGGGGCGGCGTGCCGCCCCCCGGCCCTTCATCGCAGATTTGTCCGGGCGCTGGGCTACCCCCCGCGCTTCAGGCCCTTTGCGCCGATGTCGCTGCGGTAGTGGGCATTGTCCATGCGCACTTTCGCCACGGCCCTGTAAGCCAGCGCCTGCGCGTCAGCCAGGCTGTCACCCAGGGCGGTGACGCACAGCACGCGCCCGCCGCGCGACACGGAAGCGCCGTCGCGCTGTTCGGTGCCCGCCTGGAACACCTTGACCGGACCCAGCGCCTCGGCATCCTCGATGCCGGAAATGGTCATGCCCTTGGCGTAGTTGCCGGGGTAGCCCTTGGCCGCCATGACCACGCCCAGCGCGGTTTCACGCTTCAGGGGCAGGGTGGTTTCGTGCAGTCGGCCCTGCGCGCCCGCCACCATGATGGCGGCAAGGTCGCCATCCAGGCGCATCAACAGCGGCTGGCATTCCGGGTCGCCGAAGCGGGTGTTGAATTCCAGCACCATGGGGCCTTCGGCGGTCATCATCAGGCCCGCGTACAGCACCCCGGTGAAGGGGTGGCCGCGTTTGATCAGTTCGCGCAGCACGGGGCGGATCACGAGGTCGATCATTTCCCCGTAGCGCGATTCGGGCAGCACAGGGGCGGGGCTGTATGCGCCCATGCCGCCGGTGTTGGGGCCTTCGTCGTTGTCGAACACGGCCTTGTGGTCCTGGGCGGAGGGCAGGGGAAGAACCGTTTCGCCGTCGCACAGGCACAGGAAGGAGGCTTCCTCGCCCATCAGCGCGCTTTCCACCACCACGCGGTCGCCCGCGTCGCCAAAGGCGCGCTTGACCATCATGTCGTCCACGGCTTCCAGTGCCTCGTCCACGGTGCGGGCCACGACCACGCCCTTGCCGGCGGCAAGCCCGTCGGCCTTGACCACCACGGGCGCGCCGTTCCGGCGGATGTAGGCGCGGGCCGCATCGGCATTGTCGAACACGCCGAAGGCGGCGGTGGGCACGCCCGCCGCGCGCATGACTTCCTTGGCAAAGGCCTTGCTGCCTTCCAGTTGGGCGCCGTAGGCGTCGGGGCCAAAGCAGGGCACGCCCGCCGTGACCATGGCGTCCTTGATGCCCAGCACCAGCGGCAGTTCCGGGCCGGGCACCACCAGGTCGATCTTTTCGTCCAGCGCAAAGCGCACCAGCGCGGGCAGGTCGCCATCGGAAATGGGCACGTTGGTGCCTTCAAGGGCGGTGCCGCCATTGCCGGGCGCGATGAAGATGTCCTTGACGAGGGGGCTCTGGCGCAGCTTCCAGGCCAGGGCGTGTTCACGCCCGCCGGATCCGACGATGAGTATCCGCACGGTGGGCCTCCTGATGCGGCAAGGGGTGATGATGCGGGGGCCGCGCGGCGGCTGGCCGGGGTTTTCCCCCGCGAGGATTCGTGGTAGCTCTCTGGTGCGCCCGGATTGTATACAATATGCGGGCGCCGCGCGATGGTGCAATCCGGTGCCTGCCAACAGGTTGTGGCAGCCGGTTGCGATGCCGTTGCGCACGGGCCGCCGTGCCCCGCTGTGTCGCGCAGGGGCGCAGCCTGCGGCAAGTCGCCGGAGGCTTTCCGGAGGGTTGCCGATGTCCCCGCGCAAAGGGGCAGGCCGGTGCGTCGCGTGGGCCTCAGATACAGGCTTTTGCGCCGCCGCACAAGCCGCGCCGCCCGTTGGGGCACGCTCCGGGCCCGTTCGCCGCAGGTCGGGAACCCGGCCCCATGCCCGGTCCGGTTTGCTGTTTCGTCCGGTTCATTGTCCGGCCCCGTTCGATCACGTTTCGTTCCGTGTCGCGCCTACATATTCCGCCGTTCCAGGAGTCCGCTTCCATGTCGCAGCATCGCTTCCTGCCCCATCTCGACCCGGAAACCCTGCACCGCGTGCAGACCGAGGGCCTGCGCTGGACCGTGCGCCACGCCTACGCCAACTGCCAGGCCTACAAGGCCAAGTTCGACGCGGCGGGCGTGCACCCCGACGACATCCGCACCCTGGACGACATCGTGCGCCTGCCCACCGCCAGCGTGGAAGACCTGCGCGAGGGCTACCCCCTGCCGCTGCTGTCCGTGCCGGAGAGCGACGTGGTGCGCATCCACGCCTCGTCGGGCACCACGGGCAAGCGCAAGATATTGGCCTACACCCAGAACGACGTGGACACCTTTGCCCTGCAAATGGCCCGTTGCTACGAACTGGCGGGCCTTACCCGCGAAGACCGCGTGCAGATCGCCGTGGGCTACGGCCTGTGGACGGCGGGGGCCGGGTTCCAGCTGGGGTCCGAGAAGTTCGGCGCGCTCACCGTGCCGGTGGGGCCGGGCAATCTGGAAATGCAGTTGCAGTTGCTGGTGGACATGGGCGTGACCTGTCTGGGGTCCACCGCCTCCATGGCCCTGCTGATGGCCGAGGAAGTGGAGCGCAACGGCCTGCTGGACAGGGTGAAGCTGCGCAAGGTGATATTCGGCGCGGAAACGCACAGCCCGCGCATGCGCGCCGCCTTCGAGCAGAAGCTGGGCCTGACGGGCAGCTACGACATCGCGGGCATGACGGAGATGTACGGCCCCGGCACCGGGCTGGAATGCGATGCGCGCGAGGGCCTGCACTACTGGGCCGACCTGTTCATCATCGAAATCCTGGACCCGGCCACCCTGCAACCGGTGGCCCCCGGCGAGGTGGGCGAAATGGTGGTCACCTCGCTGCGCAAGGAGGCATCGCCGCTGGTCCGCTACCGCACCCGCGACCTGACGCGCATGCTGCCCGGCCAGTGTTCGTGCGGGCGGTGCATCCCCCGGCACGACCACATTCTGGGCCGCTCGGACGACATGATCATCTTCCGGGGGGTGAACATCTACCCCGGCCAGATAGCGGACGTGCTGCACGAATTTCCGGTGCTGGGGTCCGAGTACCACATCCAGCTCACCCGTACCGATGGCCGCGACGCCATGCTGCTGCAGGTGGAACGGCTGGAGGGCGCAACGGCGGACACCGACGCGGGCCTGACGCGCGAGGTGGGCGACCGCCTGCACAGGAAGCTGATGGCCCGCGTGGCCGTGCAGGTGGTGGACCCCGGCGTGCTGCCGCGCTCGTTCGGCAAGTCCAAGCGGGTTACCGATCTGCGCATGGCCGACGGGTAGGGCTTGTTGCGCTGTGGTCCTTTGTCCTCTGCCTGACCGACCCGAAGGGCGCGGAGCGTGCCCGTTAAGCGAGCCTGCGAGCTTTGCCCCAGCCGTAGGCGAGTATTCGAGCCGTACGGATGGGGACAGCAGCGATACGGGCATCGAGCGCAGAACGGTCAGAATGATTTTTATTACGGCCGAATACGATAAGGGCGCGCTGCGGTCGCCATCCGTAATGCTCACAAGTTCGCATAACGGCCACCGCGTACTCCCGTCATAAAACATTCTTCCTTGGCAAAGGGCAAAAACTCTCGCAGCGTGAACAAGCCCTTTGGAGTGGGCGACGTTAACCTGCCGTATTGGAAAGGCATTGAATGCACAAGGGCACACCAATGTGTGCCCTTTTTTCTTCTCCTGCGTTCCAGCACGCTTTCGCATGCCACGGTCCGGCCTGTCTCTGCTCATGTCCCGCTAGCTCAATATCCGGCTGGCCCACATCTGGGCGTCGATGTTGCTGCGGGCCACGTCCACGGGTGAAAAGCCCAGCCTGGCCATCAGTGGCAGGGCCTCGTCCCATGCGCCGCGCTCCAGCAGCACGGCCAGGTGCAGTTCGTCGTGCATGGGAGAAGGTTCGCCGGAAAGGGCGGTCCGAAAGTCCGCGTCCAACGGCAGGTGGGCCAGCAGGACCGGCATGGGGATGCCCAGCAGCGCATCCAACTGCGACAAAAGTCCCAGCAGGAACATGGATTCCGGGGCGTGGGTGCAGGCACGCGTGAGGCCGCACAGCAGTTCCAGGAACCGCGCGCGGGTCACGGCCAGCCGCATGGCCTCCGCCGGGGCGGCGCTGCCCGCCGTGTCGGCCAGGGTGATCACCAGCAGCCACTTGCGCAGCGTTTCGAAGCCCAGCAGCGATGCCGCGTGCTGGACGGACGTCACTTCCTTCAGCAGGGCGAACCACGCGGAGTTGATGTACCGCAGCAGGCGGTAGGTCAGGCCGGGGTCCACGGTCACGGCGCGCACCAGCTTGTGCGGGTCGGCCTCGCCGGTCAGCGACTGCATCAGGTGCAGGCGCGAGGTCTGGGCCGACGACAGGGTGCGCCCCGGCACGATGACCGGCCTGGCAAAGTGGTAGCCCTGGAACAGGGTGTACCCCAGCATGCGACACTGGTCGAACATGGCCGCGTTCTCCACCTTTTCCGCCAGCAGCACGGCATGGTGGCGCTTGCGCAGGTCTGCGGTAAGCGCAGGCAGTTCCGCTGGGGGTACGCCCAGCACGTCCACCTTGATGATGTCCGCCAGCGTCAGCAGCGGCAACGCCTGCTCCTGCCCCACAAAGTCGTCCACTGCCAGCCGGTATCCCGCCCGCTTCAGGGCGTGCAGGGCCTCCACCAGTTCGGGCGTGGGCTGCACCGTTTCGAGAATTTCGGGGATGCACCGGTCCGGCGGCAGCACTTCCGCCGCGCCGGACAGCAGTAGCCCTTCGGGAAAGTTGATCAGGAAGGGGGTGGCGCCGGGTATGGTCTCGCTGGCGATGGCGTAGCCGTCGGCAATGACCGACGCGGTGGCTGCGTCGGGGTCGTCGATGCGCGCGGGGCCGCTGGGGCTGTCGCGGAACAGCAACTCGTGTCCCCACAGTGCGCCGAAGGCATCAAAGATGGTCTGCCGGGCGATGAAGATGGTAGGGGATTGCTGCATGGGGTTCTGGCCCTGCATGGATGCGGCTTTGCCCCGCTGCGGGGCGTGGTGTGCGGAGGGCGGAGGTGATGCCACGCCGTTCCGATGGTTGGCCTGCACGTGCTCTGTACCAGTATGACAGGCGTTACCCTTGCCCACAAGGTAGTGATACCCCCAGAACGGACGGAAGGGAGTATCACCCTATGGGGGGAACCTGTATTGCGTTTGCGGGTGCCGCCGGAGAGCACCGCGCGCGCCTGCTTTTGGCGGCGTGAAGAGAGGCAGGGTGTTGTTTTTTGCAGCGCAGACACGTAGATGCAAGGGGTCGCCGCACCGGCGATACACGGGGGAGGGGAGGAGGCACCGGTGCTCAAGAAGATCTCCACGCGGGATCTCAAACCCGGCATGTACGTGGTGGACATGGGCCTGTCATGGCTCGAAAACCCGTACCTGTACAGCCAGGTTGGGGTCGTCGGCTCCGAGGGCGACGTGCTGCGCATCCAGCGCGAAGGCTTCATGGAAGTCTTCGTGGATACGCGCCGTTCGCTGGGGGGCGACGGCACCGACGGCCTGAGCGACGAAGAGGCCATTTCCGCCGAACTGGCGCGCGAACTTGGCGACGAGGATCCGCTGGCGCCCACCGTGTCGCTGGCGGAAGAAATGCCCCAGGCCCGCGCGCTGTACGACGATTCCGTGGGCTTTGCGCGCAAGGCCATGGACGTCATGCGCAAGGACGGCTTCGTGGACGTGCAGGCCGCCCAGCCCATGGTGGAAGGCATCCTTTCCAGCGTTACCCGCAATGCCAATGCGCTGCTGGGCCTTTCCAAACTGCGCTCGGTGGACGAATACACGTACACACACTGCATCAACGTGGCCGTGCTGGCCGTGGTGTTCGGGCGGCACCTGGGCTTTGGCGACATCACCCTGAACCGGGTGGGGCTGGCCGGGCTGTTCCACGACCTCGGCAAGGCCCGCGTGCCCGATACCATCCTGAACAGTCCGCGCCGCCTGACGCCGGACGAGTTCAGCGTCATGAAGCGCCACCCCGAACTGGGGTGGGAGCAGGTGCGCGAAAACCCCATGGTCTACGACGAGGTGCTGGCGGGCATGCTGGAGCACCACGAGAAGTACAACGGCCTCGGCTACCCGCGCGGCCTCAAGGGCGAGGAAATCAGCATCATCGCCCGCATTCTGGCCGTGGTGGACGTGTATGACGCCCTTACCAGCCGTCGGGTGTACAAGGCCGCCATGCTGCCGCACAAGGCGCTGGGCCTGATGTACGGCATGCGCGGGCAGGATTTTCATCCCGGTTTCGTGGAACGGTTCATCCGGTGTCTGGGGATATACCCCGTGGGCAGCGTAGTGGAGCTGAACACCGGCCAGCGCGGCGTGGTCAGCAAGGCCAACGCGCGCGAACCGCTGCTGCCGGAAGTGATCGTGGTGCGCGACCCCAAGGGCCGCCCGGCCCAGCAGCGCAGGCTGGACCTTTCCGGCCAGACCGCCGTGAAGGTGGTGGCCTGCCTGGACCCGCGCGATGCGGGCATCGATCCCGGGCAGGTGCTGGGCACATCCTGATTGGCCCGACCGGCCTTATCAGCCTGATCAGCCTGATCAGCCTGATAAGGGGGACGGCGTTGCGGCGTGGCCCGGCCTTTGGACCGTCGCTCGCCACGCATGAAGCGTTATCCCATCGCCGCAATCTTGCTAAAAAAGCGGGGCGCTCCGAACGGAGCGCCCCGCTTGTATTTGCAGCAACCCCTGCCCGCTGCTTGTCCTGTTTGCCGTCTGTGCTGTTCGCGTCAGGGGGCTTGTGTTTCCGCAGGCGCGCGGTCAGGCGGTTATCTGCACGATGAGCGCCTGCAACCTGTCGGCCTGCTGGCGCAGCCCGTCCACGGATGCGGCTGCCTCGCCCATGCCGTGGGCCATGCCTTCGGCCACCTCGCGAATGACGTCGATGGCCATGGCGGCCCGGGCCGCCTGGTCGGCCTGCAGGCCTGCCCCGTCGGCGATGGCCCCCACCTCGTCGGTGGTGGCCCCCACAAGGTCCACGATGCGCTCCAGCGCCTCGCTGGATTCGCCGGCGAGTTGGGCCGTTTCGTCGATGGCCCCGCCGGAGGCGTCCACCTGGTTCATGCTTTCGCGTACGCCGTGCTGGATGGCGGTGATGGCTGCGCGCACCTCACCCGTGGCCTGCATGGTCTTTTCGGCCAGCTTGCGCACCTCGTCCGCCACCACGGCAAAGCCGCGCCCGGCGTCACCGGCGCGTGCCGCCTCGATGGCGGCGTTGAGCGCCAGCAGGTTGGTCTGGTCGGCGATGTCGGCGATGACGCCCATCACCCGGCCTATGGCTTCCGCCTGGCCACCCAGTCCACGCATGCCGCCGCGCAGTTCTTCCGACCGTTCCACCACGCTGCGCATGGCCTCGCGCATGCGGCGCACCTTGTCGGACCCCGCCCGGGCCTCGTCCACGGCGCGTTCCGCCGCATCGGCGGCACGCCCGGCAAGGCGG
>NZ_VSMK01000285.1 GCF_011682075.1 Nitratidesulfovibrio liaohensis | reverse complement strand
ACGGCCCCCCTGCCAACCCCCCAGCCCATCCCCGATCCCCGCACCGCGCCACGCGGTCGCCGCAGGCCGCCCCGGCCCGGCAAACCGGGCGCTCTGGACGACGGGCCGGAAACGTTGTAACGCGCACCCCCATGAAAAAACTGCTGCTCACCCTCGGCATCGTCGGCGCGCTTGGCATTGCCGCCGCGGCCGGGCTTGCCGCCATGCTGGTGGTCTGGGCCTCGCACGATCTGCCCAGTTTCACCCGCATCGCCGACTACCGCCCCCCCCTCGTCACCACCGTGTATGCCCGCGACGGCAGCGTGATGGGCTATTTCTACCGTGAAAAGCGCTTCCTGGCCCCGCTGGACAAGATGTCGCCCCGCGTGCCCCAGGCCTTTCTGGCTGCCGAGGACGACGGCTTCTACCGGCACGAGGGCATCGACCCCATCGCCATCTTCCGCGCGTTCCTCAAGAACATGCAGGCGGGGTCCATCCGGCAGGGGGGCAGCACCATCACCCAACAGATCGTCAAGCGCCTGCTGCTGACCTCGGAAAAAAGCTACGAGCGCAAGATAAAGGAAGCCATCCTTGCCTACAGGCTGGAAAAATACCTGAGCAAGGACGAAATCCTCACCATCTACCTGAACCAGATCTACCTCGGCGGCGGCGCCTACGGGGTGGAGGCGGCGGCGCGCACCTACTTCGGCAAGCACGTCAACGAACTGTCGCTGGCCGAGGCGGCGGTGATCGGCGGGCTGCCGCAGGCGCCGTCGAAGTACAACCCCTTCCGCGACCCGGACGCCACCAGGCAGCGCCAGATGTACGTGCTGCACCGCATGCTGGAACTGGGCTGGATCAACCGCGCCGAATACGACGAGGCCGTGGCCCAGCCGCTGGTGTATCGGTCCATGGACGACAGCGGCTGGCGCGAGGGCGCGTGGTACCTTGAAGAGGTGCGCCGCCAGCTCATCGACTTCTTCAGCGAGGCCAACGTCAAGCGCCTGGGCCTGAAGGTGGACCGCTACGGCGAGGACGCCATCTACGAACTGGGCCTGCACGTGCGCACCAGCATGGAGCCGGTGCATCAGGCCGCGGCGGAAAAGGCCCTGCGCACAGGGCTGGACGATGCCTCGCACCGCCACGGCTGGCGCGGCCCGCTGCAACGGCTGAAGCCCGCCGAATACGACGCCTTCCTGAAGCACGAAAACTTCACTCCCGCCGCGCTGGTCGATGGCGCATGGGCGCGCGCGCTGGTGACCAAGGTGGTGCCGCAGGGCGCGGAAGTGCGCCTGGGCGGTTACCGGGGCTTCATCGACGTCAAGACCATGGCCTGGTGCCGCACCCCGGACATCCGCTACGCCCCCGAACACGTGCCCGCCGTCAAGGACGCCAAGAAGGTGCTGGACGTGGGCGACGTGGTGTGGGTTTCCGCCCTGGGGGCCGACGGCAAGTCCGCCAGCTACAATCCTTCGCTGGTCTCGCAGGCCGGGGTGATCCAGCTTTCGCTGGAACAGTACCCCGACGTGCAGGGCGCCGTGGTGTCCATAGAGCCGGACACCGGCGACGTGCTGGCTCTGGTGGGCGGCTACAGCTTCAGCGACAGCCAGTTCAACCGGGCCATCCAGGCCCGCCGCCAGCCCGGTTCGTCGTTCAAGCCCATCGTGTATTCCGCCGCCATGGACCACGGCTTTACCGCCGGGTCGGTGGTGCTGGATGCGCCCTTCGTGTACCTGAACGAGTACACCGACAAGATATGGCGGCCCGAAAACTTCGAAGGCGTGTTCTACGGCCCCACCCTGCTGCGCACGGCGCTGGCCAAGTCGCGCAACCTGTGCACCATCCGCGTGGCCCAGAAGATCGGCATTCCCGCCGTCATCGAGCGGGCCACGGCGCTGGGGCTGGAAGGGCCGTTCCCCAACGAGCTTTCCGTCAGCCTTGGCGCAGTGGCGGTTTCGCCCATCAACATGGCCGAGGCGTACACCGCCTTTGCCGCCGAAGGGCGCGTGGCCAAGCGCCGGTTCATTCATTCCATCAAGGACGCCTGGGGCGAGACACTGTTCGACTCCAAGCCCGATGTCCGAGAGGTGCTCAGCCCGCAGAACGCCTTCATCATGGCCTCTTTGATGAAGGAAGTGGTGCAGGACGGCACGGCCACCAAGGCCAAGGTGCTGGGCAGGCCCCTGGCGGGCAAGACCGGCACCTCCAACGACGAACGTGATGCCTGGTTCATCGGCTTTACCCCGCACCTGGTCAGCGTCGTCTACGTGGGCTTCGACCAGGTGGCGCCCATGGGCAAGTTCGAAACCGGCGGGCGGGCCGCGCTGCCCATCTTCGTGGACTACCGCAAGGTGGTGGAGCCCAAGTACCCGGCGGACGACTTCCCCATGCCCCCCGGCATCGTCATGGTGCGCGTGGACGGCAAGACCGGGCAGATCGCCGGGCCGGGCTCCGAGACCAGCTACCTGCTGCCGTTCCAGCTGGGCACCCAGCCCACCTCCACGGCGGGCGACCCGGTACACCGGGGCGACGACGACACCAAGAGCGCGGAAGACCTGCTGAAGCAGCTGTACTGACGCGCCGTGCCCCACCGGGGCATGACGATGGCACGACCGGATGCATGCGCCCCGGCTCCATGAGGACTTTCGAGGACCGTGGGCCGGGGCGCCTTGCTTCGGCTGCGGGGCGACCGCCTGTCTGCTACCGCCCTCCTGCCCCCCGCATGCACCATGAACGCACCCACGGGCGCAGCCCAAGGAGCCGCATGACGCGCCCCAACGCCCCCGCCCCCACCGTCACCGCCCGCGCCGACGCCGCGCCTTACGTCACCCGCGACGGGTCCGTCATCCGCGAGTTGATGCACCCCGCCGTGCATGGCAACCGCAACCAGTCGCTGGCCGAGGCGGAAGTGCCGCCCGGCTGCGTCACCCTGCTGCACCGCCACCCGCAGACCGAGGAACTGTACCACGTCACCGCCGGCAAGGGCCTGATGACCCTTGGCGATGCCAGCTTTGCCGTGGGGCCGGGCGACACCGTGCACATCGCCCCCGGCACGCCGCACCGCATCGCCAACACCGGCGACGTGCCGCTGCTGGTGCTGTGCTGCTGCGCCCCGCCCTACGCCCACAATGACACCGACCTGCTGGACCCCGCCGCCGGGTAGCCGGTACGCCGGGCTGCCGCGTCGAAACGGCCAGTGCCCACCGCAGCACGGAGACCGGGTCGACACCCACCGGAAAGTTGCCGCATCAGAAGTGCGCAAGAGTGCGCGCAAGGCGACTCCCGATGGATTTGCCCCTGCCCACCCGCCTCTGTTCCGGCAGGCGACCGGACACTTGCCGGGGTGCATTCCCTTCCGGCCATCCGCCCGCACCGGCCAGCCCGCCCCGATGATGCGCCCCGATGATGCACCCCGTCGTTCCGCCCTGCTGTTCCGCCTTCCGGCAGCACATGCCGCCCTGCCCACTCGCCCTGCCGCGCGAAACATGCTACAGGGCAGGCATGCGTATATTCACCATCAGAGGCGCCCTGCGCCGACCGACCGTTCCCTTCCTTTCGTTCCCCGCCTGCGGGATTGCGTCGGCCACCCTGGCCGCCGCGCTGCTGCTGGCCCCGCTTGCCGCGCAGGCCGCCCCGCAGGCCCAGC
>NZ_VSMK01000284.1 GCF_011682075.1 Nitratidesulfovibrio liaohensis | reverse complement strand
CAGCACGCAGGCGAATTCCTCGCCGCCGTAGCGGGCCACCAGGTCGGGCGCGCGGTGGGCCACCGTGCGCAGGGTATGCGCCACGGCCCGCAGGCAGGCGTCGCCCGCCAGATGCCCGTGGATGTCGTTGTAGGCCTTGAAGTTGTCCACATCGACCATGAGCAGCGACAGCACGTCTTCCGAACGCTGGGCGCGGCGCAGTTCCGTCTCCAGGGCGCAGTCCAGGCGGCTTCTGTTGAACAGTCCGGTCAGCGGGTCGCGCTGGGCCTTCTGTTCCCACATTTCGCGGCTGCTGTCGGCGTTCAGCAACTGGCGGTTGTGCAGGGCCACTCCCAGGGTCACCATGGTGGTGCTGCACAGGAATGTGGCCAGCAGAAAGGCCGCCTCGCCCGTGGTGGGCATCTGGAAGGGGTCGAAGCCCATGGTGGCGCCGTAGGCCACGGCCATCATGGAAGGAACGAGGGCCAGCATCAGCCCGTGCAGGCGGGCATGGTAGGCCAGCAGCACCAGCAGGGGCATGATGAAGTGGATGCACCCGCCATATCCGTTGAAGGACAGCAGCAGAAACAGCAGGTTGCCCCCCAGTACGCCCCCCACCCAGCGGCATTCCCTGCCAGTGAGTTCACGATATGCGACGCAGGCCCGGTACAGCGGATAGACCAGCAGCAACCCGAGGCATACCGCCATGACCAGCGTGGCGAACAGGTGGCCAGCCTGGTTCCACGGCATGTATCCCCCGGCGGCCTGTTGCAGGGCGATGACCCCGCCCCCGGCCACGGCGGCGGGCAGGCAGACCCTGCCCACGGCGCGGAACAGGTCGGGGACGCTTGCGGGAGGCGCGGCGAACACGCGTTGCAGCAGCACGGCGGCCATGCCCCCGGCAAGGGCGTCGGACACGGCGGCGGACAGGGCACTGGACAGGGGCGGCGCGGCGCGCCCCACGGGCTGGACAAGCAGGACCATGGACAGTGAAAGGGCAGCGATGAGCGGCATGGACTGCCAGCCGGTGCGCAGGCACACCACCATGGCCACCCCGGCGCCAAGGCGCAGCGGGGTCAGGTTGTGCACGCTCAGGGCAAAGACGTTGGCGTCCAGCCAGGTGGCGACGCAGTAGGCGGCAAGGGCGGAGAATAGCCAGACGGCACCGGTGGCTGGCCGGGGCGTGGTGGTTTTTCCGGATGCGGGGCGGTCCATGGTGTACGGCTATACGCGGTTTCCGGCCTTGGGCAAGGTGGTGGAATGCCCACCCTTGTGCCGGTCCGTACGGGTCCATGGCGTCTTGTGGCGGGGCGGGTGCGGCATCGCGGAGGCGGGTGCGCGCTGTATTTGACGAAGGTGGCCCGCAGCGTGTGGGGTTCATGCCGCCAGTCCGAAGAAATGAACTGCAATGGCAGTCTGTTGGACGCACATACAAGAGTGTGGGGGGATTCCCTATGCTGCACTGCGCAGCCCCCATGCCGGAGTCGGGTAACGTCCGGTTCGACAGGCTGCACTGACGGGCACGGACGAGAAAAGATGGCCGCACCATTTGCATCTGGGTGGCCCATCGGGGGGGGGAAGCTGGCACATCCTGCAACCGAATTCGTGCAGGACGGCTACAACCGAGTCCGTAGGGTCGTCCCTTCCGGGAAGGCGAGGAGCCCTCCCGGAAGGGGGCAGTTGCGCTTAACGGGGGGCAGCGTTGGGAAAGAACAGCGGTTCGCCGTATTTCTCCACCCCAAAGGCCTTGATGATGCCCTGTGCTTCTTCGCCCGTAAGCCAGTCGGCCAGCCGCAAGGCCCCGGCAGTGTTGACCTGCGGGAATTTTTCGGGATTGACCCGGATGAGAGCGATATAGTTGAGCAGCAGCGGATCCTTCTCCACCAGCACGGCCAGACGGGAGCTGTCCTTGAGGGTCAGCCAGGTGGCGCGGTCCATGAGCACGTATGCGTTCTTTTCGTCGGCGAACAGCGTGGTGGCCTTGTTGCCCTTGGCACCGTCGGGGTAGACCACGTACCAGTCCCCTCCGGGCTCAATGCCTGCCGCGGCCCAGACTTCCATTTCCTTCACGTGGGTGCCCGAATTGTCGCCACGGGTGACCACCATGGCCTTGCGGGTTGCCAATCGCCTGAAGGCTTCCGTGGCGTCCTTCATCCCCCGTATGCCCGCCGGATCCTCCTTGGGGCCTAGGATCACGAAGTCGTTGTACATCACGTCGCGGCGGTCCACGCCAAAGCCGTCGGCGATGAACTTGTCCTCAAGCTTGCGGGCGTGCACGATGACCATGTCGAAGTCGCCCGTGCGGGCCTTTTTCAGGGTTTCGCCCGTGCCCGCCTTTTCATAGGTCACCTTGATGCCTGTGCGTTGCCCGAAGGTGTCGGCAAGCATGGGAATGATGCCTGCGTCCACAGGGCCGATGGTGCTGGATATCTTGATGGTCCCAGTGTCCTGGGCGAATGCTCCGCCGGTCATGAGAAGCGACAGTAACAGAACAGCAAGGCACGTGCGCATGGCGTTCTCCTTGGGGATAGGATGGTCATGTATGTTGCAATCCGCATGTCGGACTACCCGTGCAATTGCAGGAACACCAGCCGGTCCAGCACGTCCAGCAGTTCCGCGTACAGGCCGCCGCTGGCCATGGGCGGGCCGAACAGGGCGGCGCGCTGTTCCTTCAGGCTCTGGCGCGAGACGGTTTCCGGAAAGGTCTTGGCCAGCGTCATGGCCAGCCGCTCTGCCAGCAGGTAGCCGGTGACGCCCTTGTGGAACAGGGCCAGCCGGTCCAGGAAGTCCGCCTTGCGCTCGTGCCAGTATGTCTCGGCGGCGGGGGTGGGCGGGGTGGACACGGCGGTGCATACCGCCGCGTGCAGGTTGTTCAGGTTTGCGCCGGGTATGCCCGCGCGCCAGCCGATGAGCCACGAATTGCGGCGGAAGAACAGGCAGTGGTTGATGCCGATGGTCACGATGTCGTCGAACAGCGCGCGGGCGCGCAGCAGGCCGTCGTCGTGCCAGCGGGCGGGCAGGGCGTCCAGTTCCCACGCGGGCACCAGCGGGTTTGCGGCGCGCAGGCCACCGGGGACGGCGGGAACGCCGGAAGCGGATGGGGCGTCGGTCAGGCGCTCCACCAGATGCGCCAGCCACAGGTTGGCCTGGGGCGATTCCGGCGTTTCCAGGTGGGTGTAGCTGAGAGTGTAGCTGCCCGCGCCGTACCTGCCGTGCAGGATGCATGGCTGCCCGGCCAGAAAGGTGGGCCGCAGGCGGATGCCGTACAGGTCTTCCCACTCGGCGAAGGTGCCGGGGGGCAGGGTGTCCAGCGGCAGGTCGGCCACCCAGAAGTCGCTGCCCGGCTCGGTGTAGCGGGCCAGTATTTCCACGTCGTGGCCGTCTTCCGGGGCAAAGCGGCCCGGCCACCACACCGGCAGGGCCGGTTCCGGCGGCAGGGCGGCGGGGGTCAGGGGGTGCCCGGCGCTGAGCGTGGCGTGCACGTGGCCGGACACGAAATGCTGCATGCGGTCGGTGAACGACGCGCGCGACCACGGGCACAGCCCAAGGCCGTGTTCGCCGGTAAGACCAAGGCCCGCGCCGCCGCAGAAGCCAAGGTAGCGTCCGCCCCCGGCCACGTAGTCGCGCACGGCCTGCATGCCCGCCTCGCC
>NZ_VSMK01000283.1 GCF_011682075.1 Nitratidesulfovibrio liaohensis | reverse complement strand
GTGGCTTCCTCGACGTAGCGCTGCTACGCCGTCGTCGCCGTGGCGCACCGCGCCTTGCCTTCGGGGCCGCCGCCGCGTTTGGCCATCGCAGACTGCCCCCTTGCCCCGCCCGGTGCGCGGGCGGAGGGCGCAGATTTGAAAGGCGGAAGACAGTGGGATGTAGGTGCGTGCTCCGCAGGTATCAGGCGCAATGGCTTCAGCTTGTGCACGCACCAAAGACAACCGCCCGGATACGAGAAGTATCCGGGCGGTTGTCTTTGGTGTTTTGCAGGACCCGCGCTGATTGGGGGCCGTTCTATCCGGTCGGCCTGTCCGTCCTGTCCGGAGCGTCCCTTATCCGGCCCGTCCTACCCGGCTCGTCCTACCCGGCTCGTCCTGCGCGCACGGCGGCGGCGAAGGTTTCCAGGTCGTTGGGCTGTCCGGGGGTGTGGTCTTCCGGGTACAGCAGGGCGGACATGTAGAACACGGAATCGATGCGCAGGGCGTTGGAAGCGCTGGAGGCAAAGCGCGACAGCCGGTCGGCGATGGCGTCGCGTTCATGCCCTTCGAACTGGGGCAGCAGGTCGCGGGCGCGGTCGGGCAGCGAGGTCAGCAGTTGCGCCTTGCGGCGCATCAGGTCGCGGTAGGCGTCCTGATCCTCGTTCCTGTGCAGCGCCTGTTCGGCCTCGTGTTCGATGTCGCGTACGGTGGCGGCCATTTGATCAAGCCACTGTCCAAGGGCTTCGCGTCCCTTGCGGGCGTCGGGTTCGGTGGCGGGCATGGGTGGCACCTCCTGTTATGGCCTTAGTACCCTTGTGCAGCCCGGGGCGCAAGCGTTGCGTCCCGCGCGTTGTGCTGCGCGCATTGGGCTGGAACGGGGCGGGCAGGACCGCGAAGGGGGCGGCGAACCGGATTGCAAGGGGGCGGGGCGTTATGCGTCCCCGCCCCCGCTTGTGTGGCTGATCTGGCTGATGGATGCACGCGGGGGCGGAACCCCGGCGGCGTGCCGCGCGGTCTAGCCCCGCAGCTCCAGCCGCACGCCCCTGCCCACCGTGCCGCCCAAAGTACCGCCGGACGTGCCGCCGGACATCTGCGAATCGTGCGCATCGCGCCGGTAGGATGCGCTCTTGAAAAAGTCGCATTTGGCGCAGTTGCCGATCTTCTTGGCAAAGGTTTCCTGTACCGTGCCGCCGCAGAAGGTGCCGGTAACCCCGGCGCAGCTGAAGCCGTGGTCGGGCCAGGCGGGACAGATGCCCATTTCCCTTTCCTTGGGGCCCCCCTTTTCGCGTCCGCACTTCTTGAATTCCCAGCAGGGCAGGGCCTTGCTTGCCGCCGCTGCGGCTTCGGCCGTGTCGGCCTCGTCGGTCGCGGAAATGCGCGCAACGGTGCGCGAAAGGTCGCTGGAACGCCCGGCCAGGCTGAAGATGTCCTGCGCGGCGTGGTTCATCATGTCCATGGTGCGCCCGGCAATGCCGGTAATGGCCTCCACCGCGCGGTTGATCTCGGCGGATGTGGCCGACTGCTGCTCTGCGGCGGTGGCGATGGACTGCACCTGAACGCTGGTGTTGTCGGTAAGGGCAAGGATTTCCGACAGCGCGGCGCCGGAATCCTGGGCGCGGCGGGCGGCCTCGTTGACGGCGGCGCGGGCTCCGTCCATCTCGCGGGCGGCGGCGCGCGAGCTTTGCTGGATGCCGGTGATCACCTCGCTCACCTCGCGGGTGGCGTTCATGGTCTTTTCGGCCAGCTTGCGCACTTCGTCGGCCACCACGGCGAATCCGCGTCCGGCGTCACCGGCGCGGGCAGCCTCGATGGCGGCGTTCAGCGCCAGCAGATTGGTCTGGTCGGCGATGTCGGAAATCACGTTCATCACCTGGCCGATGTTGCCCGCCTGCGCATCCAGCGCGCCCACGCGTTCGGCCAACTGGCCGATGACCTGCTCCACGCCGTCGATGTGCGCCACCAGTTCGTTCACCTGGCGGGCGCCGTCCACGCTGCGACGGCGGGTCTCGGCGGCCTGGTCGGCTGCCTGGGACGCATTGCGGGCCACTTCCATCACCGTGGCGTTCATCTGTTCCATGGCGGTGGCGGTTTCCGCCGTGCGCTCCTGCTGGCTGCCCGCGCCCGCGTTGGCTTCCTGGATCAGGGTGGCCAGGTCTTCCGCGGCGCGGCTCACTTCGTCGGCTGCGGAGATGGAATCGGCGGCAAAGCGTTCGATGCGCGACGAGGTGCTGGCCAGGCTACACTGCGCGGCGCGCAGCCGGGTCATGTCGCGCAGCAGCACGAAGCTGCCGTGGGCGCGGCCCGCCGTGTCGGTGATGGGCCGGGCGGACACCGCAAGGTGGATCAGGCAGGATGCGCCGGAGGCCGGGCCGTTGTCCGGTACCCTGCAGGCCAGGGGGATGGCCAGTTCGCCCGTGGCGGCGCGGCCCTCGCGGAGGTTGCGCAGCAGTTCCGCAGCGGTGCTGTCTGCGGGGGCGGGGCGCAGGCCTACGGCTTCAAGGGTAGCGGGCAGGGCAGGCGGGCTGGGGACTGCGTCGAGCAGGGCCAGCAGGGTCGGGGAGGCGCAGGTGACCATGCCCTTGGTATCCAGCAGCAGGTAAGGGACCGAGCTGTCCGTTGAATTGGCGGAAAGGGAAGCGTTTTTTGGGGGGTGTGCGTCCTGTCCGTCAAGGGCTTCAAGGATGGCCTGCCCGGCGGCGGCGTTGCGCAGCGCCTCGTCGCGCAGGGCGGAGATGGCGGCGGCGGCATCTGCGATGGCGGGGGATGCATTCCCGAAGGTGGTCCCGCCCTTCAGGGCCGCATCGTGCAGCAGGCGCGCGTCGGCGGACTGTCCGCAGCTGCGGCACACCAGCAGGCCGACCGCTGCAATGCAGGCCACGGCCAGACTGGAAATACCGTGCGATACGGTGAGCGTGCCGGAAACAAGCGGTGCAAGAGCGGCCACACCGGCCGCGAGAAGGCCGGTGCCTATGGCACAGAACAGAGTTTGTGAAGAAATGTGGCGCATGGATACCCCATGGGATTGTGGCGTGTGCGCCATTTCCCATGGCGCTTGATGCGGCGGTAGTGCTGCGTCTATCTCTTGCTGTGCAGACGTGTCAATGTTAGCACGTACTTACGTATGCTTTTGCGCCTGAGCGATAACGGTTCGGTATCGTAGAGTTTTGTGGACTTGTTTTGTCCGGCTTGCTCAGGGGGCGGTTGCGAGCTAGACTGATTGATTGAACGCTATATCCGGTTGCTTGCGGACTCTTTTCGAACATTTGTTCGGAAACGCGATTTTTTGTTCGGTGTTTTTGCAGAAACATATATTTTGGGTGGGATACTCGCATGGCATTGCTGGGCATTCAGGACGTCACGCTCAACCTCGGCACCGGCAAGCTGCTGGACGGGGCCACCCTGCACGTGGAGCAGGGGGAGCGCATCTGCCTTGTGGGGCGCAACGGGGCGGGCAAGTCGACGCTGCTGCGTTTGATGGCCGGTGAGCTGCGCCCCGATGCGGGCGAGGTGGTGCGCACGCCGGGCATGCGTTTTGGCAGCATGCCGCAAGAGGTGCCGGTGGACATGACCGGCCCGGTGTTCGGCATCGTGGCCGGGGGGCTTGGGGCAGAGGGCGAGGCGCTGGCGGCCTTCCACGTGCTGGAAGCCGCGCGCGAGGCGGGCCGCCCCGTG
>NZ_VSMK01000282.1 GCF_011682075.1 Nitratidesulfovibrio liaohensis | reverse complement strand
GGCCAGGGCCACGGCCAGGCCGCCGTCGGACAGGTCGTGGCAGGCGGTGACGAGGCCCGCGTTGATGGCCCCGTGCAGGGCGCGGTAGCGGGCCATGGCGGCCAGCGCGTCCACCTGCGGCACCTGCGCGCCCACGGTGTTCAGCTGGTCGGCGATTTCGCTGCCGCCCAGTTCGCGGAAAGTGGCACCCAGCAGGTACACCTTGTCGCCGGGCTGCTTGAAGTCGGAGGTGACGGCCCGGTTCACGTCGTCCATGACGCCCAGCACCGAGTACAGCACCGTGGGCGGGATGGAGATTTTCACCCCGCCGCCGAAGTAGTCGTTCTTCATGGAGTCCTTGCCGGAAACGCAGGGCACCCCGTAGGCAAGGCAGAAGTGGGCCAGGGCCTGGTTGGCGCGCACCAGCTGGGCCAGCTTGTACTGGCCGTCGGGGGTCTTTTCCGACTGCACCGGGTCGCACCAGCAGAAGTTGTCGGTGCCGGCCATGCGGTCGGGGTCGCCGCCCACGGCCACGGCGTTGCGCACCGCCTCGTCGATGGCGTTGGCCATCATCCAGTAGGTGTCGTAGTCGCTGAACTTGGGGCAGATGCCGTGCGAAAGAACGATGCCCGCCTGGCTGTCCAGCAGGGGGCGCACCACGGCGGCGTCCGCCGGGCCGTCGCGCTTGACGCCGACCAGCGGCTTCACCACGCTGCCGCCCTTCACCTCGTGGTCGTACTGGCGGATCAGGTATTCCTTGCTGCAGATGTTCAGGCGGCCCAGCATGGCGTGCAGCAGCGGGCCCTGTTCGGCGGGGGCCGGGTTCAGCCTGCATTCGCATTCCGGGGCGAAGGACGGACGTTCCCACACGGCGGAAAGTTGCATCTGGGGCACGCCGTCATGCAGAAAGTCCATGTCCAGGCAGGCCACCTGCTTGTCGCCGTAAACCACGTGGAAGCGGCCCGATTCGGTGAACTCGCCCAGCGGGGTGAGTTCCACGTCCATCTCTTTGGCCAGGGCCAGGAAGGCGTCCAGCTTTTGCGGCGGCACGGCCAGGGTCATGCGTTCCTGCGCTTCCGACAGCAGGATTTCCCACGGGCGCAGGCCGTCGTACTTCAGCGGGGCGCGCGAAAGGTCAAGGCGGCAACCGCCGGTATCCTGGGCCATCTCGCCCACGGACGAGGACAGGCCGCCCGCGCCGTTGTCGGTGATGGCGTTGTACAGGCCCATGTCGCGGGCGCGCATGATGCAGTCGTACATCTTGCGCTGGGTGATGGGGTCGCCGATCTGCACAGCCGTGGCCGGGGAGCCTTCGTGCAGTTCTTCGGACGAGAAGGTGGCGCCGTGGATGCCGTCCTTGCCGATGCGCCCGCCCGCCATGACGATGATGTCGCCGGGCAGGGCCTTCTTGTACCAGCCGGGGCGACCGTGAATCTCCTTGGGCAGCATGCCCACGGTGCCGCAATACACCAGCGGCTTGCCGAGGTAGCGTTCGTCGAACACGATGGAGCCGTTGACGGTGGGGATGCCCGACTTGTTGCCGCCGTGCTCCACGCCTTCACGCACGCCTTCCATGACCCGGCGCGGGTGCAGCAGGCGGGGGGGCAGTTCACCCTCGTGAAAGGGCGAGGCAAAGCAGAACACGTCGGTGTTGCACAAGAGTTCCGCGCCAAGGCCGGTGCCCATGGGGTCGCGGTTCACGCCCACGATGCCGGTCAGCGCGCCGCCGTAGGGGTCCAGCGCCGAGGGGCTGTTGTGGGTTTCCACCTTGATGCACACGTCGTGGGTGTCGTTGAAGGCGATGACCCCGGCGTTGTCCTTGAACACCGAGCGGCAGAAGTCGCGTTCGCCCAGGCGCTGGCGGATGGTCTTTGTGGAACCCTGGATGTACGTCTTGTACAGGCTGTCCACCACCTCGCGGCGGCCCGTTTCGCGGTTCTCGTAGTCGATGCGGGCGGAAAATATCTTGTGCTTGCAGTGCTCGGACCAGGTCTGGGCCAGCACCTCGATTTCCGCGTCGGTGGGGTCTGCGGGCAGACCCATGGCGGCGCGGTCGGCTCGCACGGCGGGGTCCGCGTAGTAGGCGCGGATGGCGTGCAGTTCTTCCAGGCTGAGGGCCAGGGTATTCTCGCGGCTGAAGGCCAGCATGGCCGCATCGTCCATGGAGGACAGCGGGATTATGGCCACCTCGTCGCTGGATGCCCCGGTCACCTGCGCGGCCTGCGGGACGAAGCCGGGCTCGGCGGCCCATTCGTCGCGGCTTTTCAGGGCAAAGCGCTGGATGAGTTCGTTGGCGAGCAGGTCGCGGGCGATGTGTTCCATGTCCGCGCGGGACAGGGGCATGTCCTTGGCGCAGGTCACGTGGAACTGGGCCGAGGTGTACACGGCGATGGAACGGCGGTCGGCGCCCAGCACCAGGGCCAGGGTGTCGCGCGCGGTGCGGCCCTCGTTGTCGGTGACGCCGGGGCGAAAGCCCACCTCCAGCACCCAGTCCGCCGGGGCTGCGCCCTGCGGGGCGGGCAGCAGATCCAGCGCGGCGTCCTGCAGCACGGGGTCATGCAGCACGCCCTGGGCCACCATGCGGACCAGCGCGTCTTCGGAAAGGCCATCCACGGTGAACACCCTGACAAGGCGCACGGATTCCACGTTCAGGCCCAGCGAGGCCCGGATCTTGGCGGCGACGTTGCGGCCCACGGTATCGGTGACCTGCGGCCGAAGGCCAACTTCTATGCGCCGAAGCATGACAGACTCCTGAGGGTGTTTGGGGGTGCGAGCGGTTGGCTCTCCATAAAGGCAAACGCCGCGCTTTGCAAATACGTGAAGGGGGTGGGCGGCGAGGCTGGCGGAGCGGGGGGAGGGAAGGTAGCGGCTTGATTGAAGGCGTTTTCTACGGAAAATCTCCAGTACGTTCGGAGGCGCTCGATTTCGTTATGCCTCCGGCGGGCAGGGGGCCGCTGAGCGGCAGCCCCCTGCCCCCCCGCGCTCCAGGGGGGCTTAGCCACAGCTCTGCTATCTTCATCCGTAAGACTCGCGCTTCGCGCTCGCCTAACGGCTGAAGTCCTGGACCCCCGGCGTTTCTTGCGCCGCATTCCTAATGCCGGGCAGCTTCCCTTCGGTGCAAGGCGCCTTCGGGTGATCTGCCCGGCGGAATGCGCATGCGCACGCGGCTCCCGTAGTTTTGGCGGTAGCGGCCTTTGGCGCGCGGGTCGTGAGGACTTCAGCGCCATTCTCATGGGGATCAGGCGTGTGCACGGTTGGCCGCAGCTCGCCGCAGGCCATGACGTGGCAGAAAATCAAAACCGGAGCAATGTTCCCAAGGGGGGCTACAGCAACGCCTGCATCAGGGCCTCGCGGCCCGCATCGCCGCCAAGGTCGGCGGGGGTGAATTCCCGCTGGGGCCTGCCGTCGGCGAAGATGACCACCCGGTCGGCCAGGCGCAGGGCCTGCCCCAGGCTGTGCGACACCATCAGCACCGGGCGGTCGGTCGCCAGGCGGCGCACCAGTTGCTCCACATCGCGGGTGGTGGCCGCGTCCAGCGAGGCGGTGGGCTCGTCCAGCAGCAGCACATCCGGTTGCAGGATCAGCATGCGGGCCAGGCACAGCCGCTGCTGCTGCCCGCCGGAAAGCTGCGCGGCGGGGCGGTCCAGCCGCTGGCGCACGTCGTCCCACAGGCCCAC
>NZ_VSMK01000281.1 GCF_011682075.1 Nitratidesulfovibrio liaohensis | reverse complement strand
GGCCAAGCCTGCGGTCCCGGCCGCTCCTGCCAAGCCCGCAACTCCTGCCGCCCCGTCTGCCCCCTCCGCCCCATCGGGCGGTCAGGGCGGTGCAGCCGCGGCGCAGGCTCAGCAGGCCGGAACGGCCAAGGCCTCGTCCACCATCCGCGTGGATCACGAGAAGCTGGACCACCTGATGAACCTCATCGGCGAACTGATCATCAACCGCAACCGTTACACCATGCTGGCCCGCAGGCTGGAGGACGACACCAACGTCGTCATCGCCGAAGTGGCCCAGGACCTGTCCGAAACCACCTACGCCATGGCGCGCATTTCGGACGACCTGCAAGACACCATCATGAAGGTGCGCATGGTGCCGGTGTCCTCGGTGTTCTCGCGCTTCCCGCGCCTGGTGCGCGACCTGTCGCGCAAGAGCGGCAAGGAAGTGGACCTGATCCTGGAAGGTGAGGAAACGGAACTGGACAAGAGCGTTGTGGAAGTCATCGGCGACCCGCTGGTGCACCTCATCCGCAATGCCGTGGACCACGGCGTGGAGTCCGAGGACGAGCGCGTGGCCAAGGGCAAGAAGGCCAAGGGCAAGGTGACCCTGCGCGCCTACCACAAGGGCAACTCCGTCGCCATCGAGATCGAGGACGACGGCAAGGGCATCGACCCGGAAAAGATGCGCGAAGTTGCCGTGCGCAAGGGCATCATCACCCCCGACGAAGCAAAGGCCATGGACGACCGCGAAGCCATGGAACTCATCTTTGCCCCCGGGTTCTCCTCGGCAGAGAAGATCACCGACATCTCCGGGCGCGGCGTGGGCATGGACGTGGTGCGCACCAACATCAAGAACCTGAAGGGCAGCGTCAGCATCCATTCGGAAATCGGCAAGGGCACCCGCTTCACCCTGTCCCTGCCGCTGACCCTGGCCATCATCGACGCGCTGATGGTCAACGTGGCGGGCGAGATGTACGCCATCCCGCTGGACGCCGTGTCCGAAACCACCAAGATCGAGGCGCGCCGTCTGACCGACGTCAAGGGCCGCAAGGCCGTGACCCTGCGCGGCGAAGTGCTGGGCATCGCCTCGCTGTCCGAACTGCTGGGCCTGCCCAAGGGCGACAAGCAGGACGTGCTGTCCGTCGTCGTCATCCACGACAACGACCGGCGCCTGGGCCTGGTGGTGGACCGCCTGCTGGAACGGCAGGAAATCGTCATCAAGCCCCTGGGCGCCTATCTTGGCGACCTCAAGGGCATCTCCGGCGCGACCATCATGGGCGACGGCAGCGTCATCCTGATCCTGGATCCGCACGAAGTGTACATGATGGCTACTTCAAAGGCCATTTAAGCTCCGTTTAGTCTTTGCCATAAAAGCAGAACGCCCCCGTCCGGCAGCACCGGGCGGGGGCGTTTTCTCGTGGATTCGGGAATGCGCTACATGGGCGCGTGCAGCCGCACCACATGGGCCAGGGTGCTGGCCTCGCAGCCGCAGGCGATCATCAGTAGCACCAGCGCGGTCACGATGCCCACCTTGTGGCGCAGCGGCGTGGCGGAACGGATCACCGTCCCCCACAGGCCGCAGGCGGCCAGCGGCAGCACCAGGGTGCCGATCAGCGGCAGCAGGGGGGGCAGAACGGTCAGGTCCGGGCTGGTCAGCGTGGCGGCGCGGTACAGCACGTACACGCCCACCGGCAGGGCGCACAGGGTGCCGCCCAAGGCCCAGCGGGCGCACACCCCAAGGGCGTAGTTGTAGTAGTCGCGGCCAAAGTCGTCCTTGTCGCGTCGGGTCAGCAGCCAGGCCAGGCACAGCGCACCGGCGGCACCCGCCGCCACGAAGGCCGACTGCCCCAGCACCGGCCACAGCAGCGAATCCGCAGGGGCGGCGATGAGGGCGCTCATGGTATCGGCGGGGGATGCGGCGGAAGGCAGGGGATGCCCCGGCAGCAGCAGGGCGCGGGTCAGGGCGAAGCCGGTCACCGTGGCCTCCAGGCCCCCGATGCCCGCGGCCAGACCCACGAAGCGGTGCATGACCGAACCCCGGATGTGCCGCCAGCCGAACAGGTAGATGCCCGCGCAGGCCAGGGTGCCCGCCAGCAGGGCGGGCGGGGCCAGCAGGGGCACGCGGAACGGCCCTTCCATCAGGTCGGGCTGCATCTGCACCATGCGGACCATGACTGCCACGGCCACCGCCAGCAGTACCGCGGCGGCCAGGGTGGCCAGCAGTGCGCCCTGGCGGGCCAGCTTGTCGGGAAAGGCGGTGCGCTTGACCACGGACATGCGCTGCCAGGCCAGGCACAGGAACGGCAAGCCCGTCACGCCCAGCAGCAGGCAGGCCAGAATGCCGCCCGGCAGTGCCAGCGACCAGACGGCGGCATCGGGAAACAGGATCATTCGTTACAGCTCCGTTGGGGTGATGCGGCGGCGCGCAAGGGCGTTGCCGCACCGGTCTTGTGCCCCAAAACCGCTTGGGGCGCAAGGGCGCGGGCCGATGTGCCAGCCTCTTGCGGCAGCGCAGGGGCGGGCGATACCGCGCGCTACCCGACCAGAGCGCGGCGGCGTGTGGATTTCCTTGAAAAAATGGCGGCCATCGCCTATTGAGTGTACAGTTCCGTCAACGTACACGGCCAGTTCGGAGATTCCTCATGCAGCATCGGCGGCTTCGCACCTCGGCGGCATTGCTTGTTCCGGCCCTTCTTTTCGCCACGATCCTGTGCTCCGGCTGCGCCGGGCAGGGGGGGGCGCAGGGCAGCACCGAATGGCGGCTGCGCATGCTGGAGGAAAAGTACCTTTCCTACGAAGAAGCCCGCAAGACCCGCGACGGCTCGGTGGACGAGCGGCTGCGCGCGCTGGAGGAAAAGCAGGCCGCACTGTCCGCCCGCGTGGACGGCGACCGCGAATCCGATGGCCGTAGGCTGGACGCGCTGGAAGGCGCACTGGCGGGCAAGGCGGGCGGGGCGAGCGGGGCTACTCCTGTGGCGTCGATGCCCGCCACGGCTTCGGAGGGCACACCGCCTGTCGATGCCGATGATCTTGGCACGGGCGGGCGCCGCATCCAGCCGGAACCCGTCAAGGCCGCTCCCGTCGCCAAAGCCGCACAAAAGCCGGAACCCAAGCCCGCCAAATCCGTTTCGGACAAGGCCGCCTACGAATCCGCCCTTAACCTGCTGCAACGCGGCAAGACCGACGAGGCCCGCGTGCGCTTCGAAGGGTTTCTGGGCGATTACCCCAACAGCGCGCTGGTCCCCAACGCCTTGTACTGGAAGGGCGAGGCCCTGTACGCCCAGCGCCGCTACGCCGATGCCATCGTGGCCTTCAAGGAGGTCACGGCGCGCTTTCCCAAGCATCACAAGGCGGCGGATTCCCTGCTCAAGACGGCGTTGGCCTACAAGCAGTTGGGGGATGACGAGAACGTGCGCTTCCACCTGAAGGCGTTGCGTGAAGATCACCCCGATTCCCCGGCCGCCAAGCTGGCCCGACAGCGCTTTCCCAACGGGTAAGCAGCCCACGCCCCGCCATGGCTTCCCAGCCACCTGCTCCCGACCGCCCGGATAGTACGGTTTTGCGTACCATGCCGCCCGGCCCCGCCGCGCTGCCCGCCTTTGCCGACCTGGATGCGGCGGGCCGCGCCGAATTGTGGGCTGCTCTGGCCCTGCGCCACAGCCCCGGTATCGGGCCGCGCACGGTG
>NZ_VSMK01000280.1 GCF_011682075.1 Nitratidesulfovibrio liaohensis | reverse complement strand
CTGCGCGCGCTGGCCGCCGCCCATCCCGACCCGGCGCTGGCCCGTTGCGCCGACATGCTGGAGCACGGCCATGCCTGACGCGCCGCGCGTTCCCGCCCTTCACCCCTTCCGTACGCCCCCCGCGCAGGAGATGCCCGCATGACACAGGATTGCAGCCCCCGGAACGACAGCACGGGGGGCACACCCCGCCCCGCCACATCATCCGACGCACGCCCCAGCGCATCATCCGACGCATCACCCGACACCGCCCGTCCCTTCCTTGATTGGCTGGCTGCCCAGCGCACTCAGGACGGCGTGCTGCTGCTGGGCGATGCCCGCCCGTTCTTCCACGACGAGTCCGCCTACACCGCCCACCACGGCGACGACCCCGCCCCCTTCGACGCCGGGCAGGGGCTGGCGGCCCTGCTGCGGGCCACGGGCGCGGACATGTCCGCCCCGGCGCTGGAGATAGGCTGCGGCTTCGGCTACCTCAGTCTGGGGCTGGCCAAGGAAAACCCCTTTCCGCTGCTGCTGCTGACCGATACCTCGCCGGGCTTCCTGCGCATTCTGGGTGATCGGCTGGATGCCCACGGCGTGGCATGGCGGGCGGACGGCAACGCCGCTGCCACCCCCGGCATGCCCATTTCCGGCATGGCTGGCTCCGGCACGCCCGGCCCCGGCACGGTCCGGCTGGGCATCCTGTCCGGCGACGCCATGCAGGAAATCCCGGACGCCAGCCTGTCGTGCATCGCCATGCGCGCCACCCTGCACCACGTGGCCGACGTGGACGCCTTTCTGGCCCAGGCCGCGCGGGTGCTGCGCCCCGGCGGGCACCTGGTGTTCGAGGAACCCTGCCGCGAGGCCCTGCTGCTGATGGGCGTGCTGGTGGCCCAGATGCCGGAGCTGGCCGCCGCGCGCGGGGTGGAGGTGACCCCGCGCCAACTGGAACTGATCGACCTGTTCCGGCGCATGGTGGAATTCTACTGCCGCCAGGACATCGACAAGAGCACGGCGGAAGACAAGCACCTCTTCCACCCCGTGGAAATCGCCGCGCGCTGCCGGGCGCACGGCTTCGACACCGTCGTCTACGCCAACACCACCCTGGCCTCGCTGAAGTACCTGCACGGCGAATCGCCCCTGCCGCCCACCTTTTTCCACGACACCACCCGCGCCTACATCGGCGAGGTGTGCCGCATGCCGGAACTTGTCCCCCTGTTCGACGCCACCATCGCCGCATCGTGCGCCTACATCGACGACTGCTCGCGCGGAGGGCGGGGGCCGCACTACATCAGCGTGTTCGACGCGCGGCGGGGGTAGGGCCGCCCGGAACCCGGCCACGCGTTCCGCCATGCGGACGGTTCCGGCTCCCCCGCCGGTCCGGCACTTGCGCATTGCTTGCACGCTACTTGCATGCCATTTCGCAATACCGGCCACCGGCCCGGACCGGCACCGCCACGCTGCGCTGATACCGCCGCGCCGTGGTTCCGCACAGGGCGCCCCGGCCTGTCCCAATCCCCTGCTGGCACGGCGCAAACGTTCCGAAGGGCATGGGGACACGACGGCGGCAACGGACTCCGGGCGGAAAAGGACGTCCGCCGGAGTACTGACGGAAGGCCCCAGGAAAACCAGCGTTCGAGACCAACGAGATGCACATGCTCGCGACAGACGGAAAGAAAGGCCCGGCCAATCGCCCCAAGGTGGTCTTTGCCGGAAAGATGGGCGGCCTTCTCAACGTCAAATACGCCTTCCTGCAGGCAGTTGCCGCCGACTACGGCTTCGACCCCCTGCTGGCGGCGGACCCCGACGATGATTACAAGCTGCTGCGCGAGGCGGGCCTGCCCGTGCTTGCCCGCTGCACCCCGGCCGACGTGGCGGACACCGCCGCCATCGTGCTGGACGACTTCGTGGACAACACGGCCCTGAAGCAACTTCCCCTGCCCCGCGTCCCGGTGATTCAGCTATGGCACGGGGTGCCGTTGAAGAAGATCGGCTTCCCGGAAATATCTTCCGTCGTGAACATGACACCGGAAAAAGCCGCCCGCCTCACCCGCCTGTACTCCGGCTATGCCTCCGTTCCGTCCACCTCGCCGTGGATGACCGAACAGCTGTTCTCCAGGGTATTCCGGGCGGAGGCCTTTCCGGAGCTGGGCTTCGCGCGCAATGACGTGCTGCTGCGCGCCCCCGGCCGCAACGACATGCTGGGCGTGGACATGGACCTGTACGCCCACGTGGCCCGCCACCGAAAGGCGGGCGGCAAGGTGGTGGTGTACATGCCCACCTTCCGAGACACGGGCGGCTCGTTCCTGGAAGACGGCATCATCGACCCCATGGTCATCAACGCCTTCTGCGCCCGGCACAACATCCTCTTCCTGGCCAAATTCCACCATCTCGTCAGGGTGGATTCCTTCCGCAAGCTGCCGGGCTTCTGCGTGTACAACAGCGGGTGCGACATCTACCCCCTGCTGCCCATGGCCGACGCGCTGATAACGGACTACTCCTCCATATACTTCGACTTCATGCTGCTGGACAAACCCCTGATCTTCTTCCCCTACGACAAGGAAAAGTACATCTCGCGCGACAGGGAACTCTTCTACGACTACGCCTCCATGACGCCGGGGCTGCACGTCCGTTCGCAGGAAGAACTCGTTTCCGCCATACTCCGGACCGTGATGCACGGCGACGATCCGCACGCCGCAGCCCGGCGGAGCCTGCGGGACACCGTCTTCGCACGGGTCGACGCCCTGTCGGCCCACCGCGTGTGCAACCACATCAAGGACCTGGTAACCAGTAACAAGGAGTGTTGAGATGTACGCCGTCATTCTTGCCGCGGGGGTCGGGACACGCCTTGGCCGCCCGTTCCCGAAGTCGCTGTCGGTGCTGCCCACGGGCGAACGCATCCTCGGTCGCCAGATACGCCTGCTGCGCGAGGCGGGCATCACCAAGGTCATCGTGGTCGTGGGGTTCAAGATGTCCCTGATCATGGAGGAGTACCCGGACGTTTTGTACTGCTACAACCCGGTGTACTACGTGACGAACACCTCCAAGAGCCTGCTGCACTGCCTGTCGCGCCTGGACGAGGACGTGCTGTGGATGAACGGCGACGTGGTGTTCGATGGCGACATCCTGCCCGAGGTGATGGCAAGGGCCGGAGAGAACCTGGTGTGCGTGGACAAGAAGCGCTGCGCCGAAGAAGAGGTGAAGTACCGCGTGGACGGCACGGGCAACATCGCGGAAATATCCAAGACCGTGGCCAACCCGCAGGGCGAGGCCGTGGGCATCAACATGATTTCCCGCGCCGACCTGCCCGCCTTCGTGGATGCGCTGCAACGCTGCGACGACATGGACTACTTCGAAAAGGGCATGGAACTGTGCCTGCGCGAAGGCGTGGCGTGGAAGCCCCACGACATTTCGGCGTACCGCTGCATCGAAGTGGACTTTCTGGAAGACTGGCAGCAGGTGCAGGCCACCTTCGCCAACGGGTAACGGCCCCGCCGCCACCAAAGGCCCACTGGCCCACGTGGCCCCCATGCTGAACCATACGGCACGGAGCAAGCCAACTGCCCGCCCACAGACCAGCACGGACGGAGAGGATGCAGGAACTCGTCGAACACAAGGCCGCCGCGCTGGCGGCGGAAGCCGAACGCAGCATGGCGCGCGGCGACGTGCAGGCCGCCGGCGCCCTGGCTGCGC
>NZ_VSMK01000279.1 GCF_011682075.1 Nitratidesulfovibrio liaohensis | reverse complement strand
GGTATCGGCGGTGGCGGCGGTGCGGGCGCGGCGGGCCGTGGGGGAGGGGGAAGCCGGAAGAGCGGGTGCGGCGTCGGGCGGGGTCTGGTTCGGTTGGGTGTCCGACTGCGTGTCCGGCAGGTTGGGGGCGGCACTGGCGCATGCGGAATGGGGGAAGGTGTCGCGGGCGGGCATGGGCGGGGATGTACCGCACGCACGGCGCGGCTGGCAAGGCGCGGAACCGCTCGGGGGCGTGCGGTGGGCTTGCTCCCTTGCCCTTTTGCCCTTTTGACGGCCAAGGGGGGAGCCGGTTCGACACCGGCTCCCCCCTTTCGAAACATCAGGCCGGCCTACGCGTGGCGCACGCGGCCCAGAAACTCGCGCAGGCGCGGGTTTTTCGGCGCGCCAAAGAATTCGTCCGGCGGGCCTTCTTCCTGTATGCGGCCCTGGTCGATGAAGATGACGCGGTCGGCCACTTCCCGCGCGAAGCCCATTTCGTGGGTGACGATGACCATGGTCATGCCTTCCAGCGCAAGGGCGCGCATGACTTCCAGCACTTCGCCCACCAGTTCGGGGTCCAGGGCGCTGGTGGGTTCGTCGAACAGCAGCACCTTGGGCTGCATGGCCAGCGAACGGGCAATGGCCACGCGTTGCTTCTGCCCGCCGGAAAGCTGATCGGGGTAGGCGGTGGCCTTGTCGGCCAGGCCCACCTTTTCCAGCAGGGCCAGGCCCAGCCGGTCGGCCTCGGCGCGGGGGGTGCGGCGTACCCTGATGGGGCCCAGGGTCACGTTGTCCAGCACGCACATGTGCGGAAACAGGTTGAACTGCTGGAACACCATGCCCGCTTCGGTGCGCACGTAGTTGATGTCGGTGGCGGGGTCGTACAGGTCGTGCCCGTCCACGATGACCTTGCCGGAGGTGATTTCCTCCAGCCTGTTGATGCAGCGCAGCGCCGTGGACTTGCCCGAGCCGGACGGGCCGATGATCACCACCACCTCGCCGGGGCAGACGGTAAGGTCTATGCCGCGCAGCACCTCGTTCTGGCCGAAGCGCTTGTGCAGGTTGCGGATCTCGATCATGGGGGTTTCACAGGTTTTCATCGTGTCATCCCCCTATCTGCCGAAGCGGGCGTTCAGCTTGCGTTCGTAGATGCGCAGCACGCGGGCGATGCTCAGCGTCATCACCAGGTACATCACGGCCACGGTCAGCCACACCTCGAAGGCGCGGAAGTTCACGGCAATGATCTCCTGCCCCTGCCGGGTCAGCTCGCCCACCCCGATGACCACCAGCAGCGAGGTGTCCTTCAGCGAGATGATGAACTGGTTGCCCAGCGGCGGAATCATGCGGCGAAAGGCCTGCGGCCACACCACGTGCAGCATGGTCTGCATGCGGGTAAGCCCGATGGAGCGGCCCGCCTCTGTCTGGCCCACGTCGATGGATTCCACTGCGCCGCGCACTATTTCGGCGATATACGCCCCGGAATTGACGGCAATGGCGATGATGCCCGCCGTCACCGGCGGAATGCGCATGCCCGTGGCCAGCGGCACGCCGAAATACAGGAACATCACCTGCACGATGAGCGGGGTGCCGCGTATGGCCTCCACGTAGATGTCGGCCAGGGCGCGGGGCAGCTTGCCGCGCGCGGTCTTGGCCAGACCGGTGGCGGTGCCCAGCAGAAAGCCGATGGCCAGCCCGCCCAGGGTGATGATGATGGTCAGGTGCACCCCGCCGAGCAGCAGGGGTACGCTTTCCCACATGACGCTTGCTTTGAAGTCCAGTGCCATGGAATGCCTTTGGGTGATTCTCGCGGGGTGCGGGAACGGGCAAGGGGATGGCCCTGCGGCCATCCCCGTCGTACCCGTTCAGGCGGTCACGGGGGGACGAAATGCCCGCCGCCGTGACCGTCATCAGCAATGGGGCTGGGCTACTTGCCGGGGGCGTAGCCGAACCACTTCATGTACAGCTTTTCGTAGGTGCCGTCGGCCTTGGCCTTCTTGAGGGCCTCGTTCACCTTGGCCACCAGCGGGCTGCCCTTGGGGAAGCCGATGCCGTACGACTGGCCCTGGTACAGCGGGCCAACGGTCTTCACCTTGCCCTTGCCAGCGGTCATGGCGAATTCCTTCACCACGGGCATGTCGAACACCACGGCGTCGGCGCCGCCGCTCATCAGTTCAAAGAACATGCCGTCGTTGTTGGGGAACAGCTTCACTTCCTTGGCATTGGCGCTGGCCTTCACGAAGTCCACGGACGACGTGGCGGTCTTGGTGGCCACGATCTTGCCCTTCAGGTCTTCCACCGACTTGATGGCGGTGTCGCCTTCGCGCACCAGGATCATCAGGCCGGAATCGTAGTAGGGGTCGGAAAAGTCGATGACCTGCTGGCGCTCGGCCTTGATGGTGATGCCCGCGATGCCCACGTCGATGTTGCCGGTCTGCAGGCCGGGGATGATGCCGTTGAAGTCCATGGGCTGCAGTTCGTACTCCACGCCCACGGTTTTGGCGACAGCCTGCCACAGTTCGATGTCGAAGCCGGTGTACTTGCCGTCTTCGCCCTTGAACTCGAAAGGCTTGAAGTTTGTGTCGTGCGCGACGACGAGCTTCTTGGCCATGGCGGGGGCGCACAGCGCGGCCACCAGGGCAAGGCCGAGGGCGATCTGGATAAGACGCTTCATGTGGTTCCTCCGGTCTGTTACGGCTTGTGCGCTGGTGCGCGCACGGCCCGTGGTGCGTCGCGCGGCGTGCGCGCGAACCGGATAGGCATTGCAGAATCCGGACGGGAAATCAAGGGTGCCGGGCCGCGTGAGCGGCTGGTGCACGGTGGCGTGGGCGCCTGGATAGAGGGGGGGAGCAGATGCTGCTGTGCGAAAAACGGGCCGGAAGGGGTATCCCTTTCGGCCCGTGCGTTGTTGCGGATTGCGGGGGCTACTATGCCAGTCTTCGAGCATTACGGAGGTGGTATCAGAGCGACTGTCGCATGCGTGGGAAAGGCAAATGAAAGTTTTTGGGGGAGGGGGTACGGGGGAGGAGACCCATTTCACGCCTTGCGGACGCCATCCGTAAGGCTCGGAGACTCGCCAGCGGCTGCCGCAAAAGGGTCCCTCCCCCGAATGAGTTTGGCTTTGTCAGCAGGATGAGGGCCGCTACACCGCCTTGCCCCCTGAGGCGGGCGCGGGGCAGGCAGGCTGGCCCGGCTCGCCATCGTCGAAAAAGGCCAGGCTGGCGGACGAAATGACCACGATCACCGACCCCACGTTGTGAAACACGGAGGCCATCACCGGCGAGAGCAGGCCATAGCCGCTGCCCAGGATGGACAGCGCGTTGAACAGCACGCCGAGGCCGATGTTGATCTTGATGAGCGAGATGGCCCGGCGCGAAAGGCGCACCAGAAAGGGCAGGCGGCCTATGTCGTCGTGGGTCAGGGCCACGTCGGCGGTTTCCAGCGCCACGTCGGTGCCCGCACCGCCCATGGCCACGCCCACGTCGGCCCCGGCCAGGGCGGGGGCGTCATTGATGCCGTCGCCCACGAAGATCACCGTGGCCCCGGACTGCTGCTGGGTGCGGATGGCGGACAACTTGTCGGCGGGCTTCAGCCCGGCGCGCCAGTAGTCTATGCCCGCCTGGGCCGCGATGCGCGCGGCGGCGGTTTCATGGTCGCCGGACAGCATGCCCGCGTGGGCAAGGCCTGCCGCCCGCAACCCGCGGAC
>NZ_VSMK01000278.1 GCF_011682075.1 Nitratidesulfovibrio liaohensis | reverse complement strand
CCTCGTCGGCGGTGCGGTATTCGCGCAGGTACACGGCCAGCCATTCCGCCCGGCTGGCCACGCCCACGGGCAGGGCCCGCCCGAACGAGAGCAGCGGCAGAGGGTGGAACCCGCGCGAGAACGCGGGCGGCAGCCCGGCGCGGCGCAGGGCGCGCTCGAACAGCGATTGCAGTTCAAGCTGGCTGAGGAACACCGCCATGTCTTCCTTGGTGTACCAGATGCGGTAGTGCCCCGCCTTCAGCGCCAGTTCGTCGGAAATCTGCGGCGGTTTGTCCGTCTTTTCCGGCATGCGTACCCGGCCATGCTCGTCCAGGGTTGGCTGGTGGGCCTGCTGGTCGCGTTGGGGCAGGTTGGTGCGATTGGCGTAGGCGGTAACGCCGGGCAACTTGTCCAGACGGGACGGGGACGACTTGGTGTCGCACACCCCGCACAGGTGGCAGGCGCCGTAGCGGCAGTCGCCCGTCAGCTTCATGTCCAGCGCGCGGTGGCGTTCGCGCAGCAGGAATTCGCGGCTGGCCCCGGCATCCAGGTGGTCCCAGGGCAGCGGCTCGTCCTCGCCGCGTTCGCGGGTGTAGTCCGAGGGGCTAAGCCCGTGTTCGGTCATGGCGTCCAGCCATGGGGCAAGATCGAAACCTTCGATCCAACTGCTGAAGATGGCCCCCTTGCGGTAGGCGCTTTCCACCACATCGGCCAGGCGTCGATCGCCGCGCGAGAAGATGCCCTCCAGTGCGCTCATGGAGGCTTCGTGCCAGCGCATCTTCAGGCATTTCTCGCCCTTGAAGCGGGACAGCAGGTAGCCGATGCGCTCGCGGATTTCTTCAAGCGACAGTTGACGTTCCCACTGGAACGGGGTGTGCGGCTTGGGCACGAAGGGCGAGATGGCCGCGGTCACCTGCAGGCGGCGGATGCCCGGTCCGGCGGCGTCACGCACCTTGCGGCACAGGTCCACGATGGCGTCGAGGTCCTCGCGCGTTTCGGTGGGCAGGCCGATCATGAAATACAGCTTCACCTGCTGCCAGCCGTGCTCGAACAGCTTCTGCACGTGCAGCAGCAGCCCTTCCTCGGTGACGCCCTTGTTGATCACGTCGCGCAGGCGCTGGCTGCCCGCCTCGGGCGCCAGGGTGGCCCCGGTGCGGCGGATGCCCGCCATGCGGCGCATGATTTCGTCATCGATGGAGCCCACCCGCAGCGACGGCAGCGATACCGCCACCTGCTCCTGGGCACAGCGGTCCACCGTGGACAGGAACAGTTGCTTGAGCGCGGAAAAGTCGCCCGTGCTCAGGGACAGGAAGGACACGTCGTCGTAGCCGGTCTGGCTCAGGCATTCTTCAAGCAATGCATGAAGGTTTTCCGTGGAGCGTTCGCGCGCCGGGCGATAGATGATGCCCGCCTGGCAGAACCGGCAGCCACGCGTGCAGCCCCGTCCTATCTCCAGCGCCAGCCGGTTGTGCACCGCGCCGAAGGGCACGGTCTGACTGGCCGGGTAGGGGGCGGTGTCCATGTCGGCCACCACGCGCCGGGCCACGCGGGTGTAGCCCGTGTCATTTACTGACGCGGGTGCCGACGAGGGGGCTGACGAGGGTGTCGATGAGGGCAGGAGCAGGGGCCGAGGCGGGGTGCCCGGCACGTTGCGGGCCGTATCCGGCGGCACGGAGCCTTCGAAGAATTCCGGCACGTACACGCCGGGAATGCGCCGGGCGTCATCCAGAAAGCGGGATCGGGAATGCCCGGCGGCGCGGGCGGCGGCCAGCAGGTCCACCAGTTCCGTCATCACCTCTTCGCCTTCGCCCAGCACCATCAGGTCCATGAACGGGGCCAGCGGTTCTGCCGCCAGAGTACAGCCGCCGCCCGCCATGACCACCGGCCACGCGGTGAGTGAGTCTGCCTTGGCCCGTTCCGCCGTGCGCAGGGGGATGCCTGCAAGGTCCAGCATGTACAGCACGTTGGAATAGCACAGCTCGTGCGTGATGCTGAACCCCACAAGATGGGTGGCCGCCAGCGGCGTGTCCGACTCCAGGGTGGCCAGGGGCACGCCGCGCTCGCGCAGCACCGCGCCTGCGTCGCGGCAGGGGGTGAACACCCGCTCGGCCCACACGTCGGGCCGTTGGTTCAGGATGGCGTACAGGATTTTCTGCCCAAGGTAGGACATGCCCACCTCGTACATGTCGGGAAAGGCCAGCGCCACGCGCAGGGTGGCGGCGTCGGGCGTCTTGTGGACGGTACCTTCCTCTATGCCGATGTAGCGGCTGGGCTTGGGCAGAAGGGGCAGAAGTTCGCGCATGGTTCCTGATGGGGATGAAGGGTGCGGGCGGGGCGGGTGCGCCGCCGGTCGTGAAGGCGGAAAGGCGGACAGGCAGGCACGCTGCAAGAAGACAAGGGAAACGGTCCGAAGGCGACATGAAAAGGGGGCGGCAGCGCCACCCCCTGAAATGCCAGACCGGAATTGCCCCATCCAACCAGAACAGGCCTCTTTTGGGCCTGATGTCCGCTCGGTGCCCTGTGGGACGGTCGGGCGGTCGGGTGGTCGGCGCCTGGCGCGAACGCGTGGTCCGTAATGCCGGGCTTACTTCTTCAGCAGGTCGGAAATGCCGGTGATCTTGCCACCCGCCGGGCCCTTGGCCAGGTTCAGGTTGCCCAGACCGCCGCCAAGGCCCCCGGTGGACAACGTGAGGTTGGACGTGGCTTCGAGGTACTTGGTCTTCAGTTCCTCGGGGCAGGTCTTGTATTCGTAGATGACGTGGACGCGGCTGATGACGCCGTCAAAGCCCTGCTCGAAGGGATAGCCGTACGGCAGCAGCATCATCTGCACACCCTGCTGGGTGGGCACGGTCTGCAACGCGGCCACGTCCTTGAGCGAGTTGGAGGCTTCGTCGAACTTGCCGAGCACCAGTTCGCCATTCACGAGCTTCACCAGTCTGATATCGTAGGCCATCGGGAGTGTCTCCTTGGTGATTGGTTCCCGGCATAGGTAGGGGCTGGGGCTGGCGCTGTCAAGCAACGGCGCGCCATGGGCGGGCGTCAGCGGCCCGGTTCCGGCGGCAGCAGCCGCAGGGGAATGATGGAGGCCAGCGCCAGCAGCCCCAGCAGGGCGAAGCCTGCCCCGAAGCTCCACGTTTGCCCCACCAGCCCCAGCAGGGCCGGGGCCGCACCCGTGCCCAGCAGCGACGATGCGGGCGTGGCGATGCACAGCACCGTGGGCTGGTACCCGGCGGGCCAGCAGCGGGCCAGTTCCTTGAAGATGGCAGGAAAGATGAACGCGGTCATGGCGCCCTGCACGGTCATGCCCGCCGTGACCACGGCAGCGGACGGCACCGCCATGGCCAGCAGCGCGGTACCGGTGAGTGCAAGGCACGCGGCGATGGTGCGGCGGGCCCCCATGCGGTCGGCCACCCAGCCCCCGGCCAGTGCGGCAAAGGGAGTGATCACGCGCGATGCCGCCAGCAGGCCGTTGGCCGTGGAGGGCTCAAGGCCCATGCCGTCCACAAGGTGCAGGGGCAGCACGCTGAACACGGCGTATTCCCCGGCCACACCCACGGCCAGCAGCCACGCGAACAGCCACGTCAGCGGCGAGCGCAGCACCCCGGTGAACCCGCGTATGGAGGGCGGCTCCGCCAGAGTGCGCCCGCCGCGCCCCACCCAGGCGAACACGATGCCCGTCAGCATGCCCGCCACGCCCACGGCCAGCAGTACGCCCCGCCAGTCGGT
>NZ_VSMK01000277.1 GCF_011682075.1 Nitratidesulfovibrio liaohensis | reverse complement strand
CGTGGCCATGCCCGGCCCGCGCACCTTTACCGGCGAGGACGTGGCCGAAATCCACTGCCACGGCGGTCCTGCCGTGCTGGCGGCGGTGCTGGAGGCGGCCTGCGCCTGCGGCGCACAGCTTGCCGGCCGGGGCGAATTCACCCGACGGGCCTTTCTGAACGGACGCATGGACCTGACCCAGGCCGAAGCCGTGGCCGAGATGATCGCCGCGCCCGCACAGGGTGGGCTGCGCCTGGCCCAGGCACGGTTGCAGGGGTTGCTGGGCGCGCGGGTGGCGGAACTGCGGGCGCGCCTGCTGGACCTGCGCGCGCAGGTGTGTGTGGCCGTGGACTTTCCGGAGGACGAGGTGGACTGTCTTGCCCCCGAGGCCTTCGTGGCCGAATGCGATGCCGTTGCCGCCGGGGTGCGCGGGCTGTTGTCCGCCCACCAGCGGGGCCGCTGCTGGCAGGAGGGCGCGCTGGTGGTGCTGGCTGGCCACGTCAACGCAGGCAAGTCCAGCCTGATGAACGCCCTGTTGGGGCGCCGCCGGGCCATCGTCACCGACATGCCCGGCACTACGCGCGATTTCATCGAGGAGCCGGTGCAACTGGCCGGGCTGCCGGTGCGCCTGGTGGACACGGCAGGCCTGCGTGACACCGGCGACATCGTGGAGCAGGAGGGCGTGCGCATCAGTCGCGACCTGGTGGCTCAGGCCGACCTGGTCCTGCTGGTGGTGGACGCCGCAGTCGGGCTGGGCCATGCCGAGCGCGAACTGCTGCGCCACGTGCGCGACCAGCATGCTCACGCGGGCAAGCCGGGCGGGCAGGTGCTGGTGGTGCTGAACAAGACCGATCTTGCTGCTGAGGCGGGGGGTGCCGATACCCCCTTTCAATGCCCGCAAGAGGCGGAGGGCTGCCCCTGCGTGGGCGTATCCGCCTTGCGTGGGCTGGGGGTGGACGAACTGGCCGTCGCCGCGCGGGCCATGGTGCTGGCGGGCCTTGGCGGGGCCGGTTCCGGCGGAGAGCCGGAGTCCGGCGATATTGCCCCCAACCTGCGCCAGGCCCAGGTGCTGCGCCGTGCGCTGGACGAACTGGATGCCCTGATGGCGGACGTCCGCGCCGGGGTGCCCTACGACCTGTGCTCGGTGCGGCTGGACGGCGCCTGCGCGGTGCTCTCCGAAATCACCGGAGAGACCACCCCCGCAGAGGTGCTGGAGCATATTTTTTCTTCGTTCTGCATCGGCAAATAGGTGATCTCGTTACAAGGAGCCCTTTCCCACGGCCTGACCGCCCGCAGGGCGCCCGGCGTGCCCGTTGGGCGAGCCTGCGAACCCTGCGGGTATCGAAAGCAGATCTGTCAGATCATTTTTTATTCCGGGCGTGTACGATAGGAGTGCGTGTTGCGGGCGCCATCCGTAAGGCTCGCAGGCTCGCATAACGGTTGCCGCACGCCCGCCATGAAAAACTGGTCTTCCTTGGGAGAGAACAAGAATTCCATTTGTAACGGGAGCATCACGAAGTAAGCTGGCCATCCCACCCGTTGTGACCTGCGTCACTGACCGGAACCCGACGCCGTGCCACGGTGCACGCATGGCGGACACGCCACAGGAGTATCATGTCCGATCGCGCTCCCTCTCCCTTCATCGTCAACGGTTGCCGCGGTACGACCGTTGCCTCCTCTCGCGGGGGCACCTGCCGCTTTTCCCTGCCCGTGCCGGAAGGCTTTCTGGCCCGGCTGGAACGGGTGGTGGCCGAAAGCGGCTGGCCGGACTTCCTGCGCGACGTGGTGCGCGGTCCCATCCTGCACCATCATGCCTTTCGTGTGGCGGTGTCCGCGTGTCCCAACGGCTGTTCGCGCCCGCACATCGCGGACGTGGGCATCATCCGGGCCTGGACGCCGGGCCGCGCCACCGATGCCTGCACCCGGTGCGGGCTGTGCGAGCGGCTGTGCCCCGACCACGCCATGACGGTTGAAGATGACGGGCCGCGCCTGCACCCTGAAAACTGTCTTTCCTGCGGACTGTGCATCAAGCGCTGCCCGGAAAAGGCCTTGCCCGTGGCCCGCGAAGGTTGGCGGGTGGTGGTGGGCGGGCGCCTTGGGCGCCGCCCGCGGCTGGCCACCGAACTGGACGGACTGGACGACGTGCCCGGCGCTTCCGGCTTTCCCGGCCAGTCGCACCTGCTGGACGACGACGGCGTGGTGCGCGCCCTGCGCAACGCGCTGGCGTGGTACATGCGCGAATACCGGCTGCACCTGCGCTTTGGCGACCTGGTGGCCTCCGACCCCGCCACGGCGGCGCGTCTGGCGGGCTCCCTGCCGGGGCCTGTGCGCACCCCTGAAAAAATGCCCCCCATGCGCTTCGATGCCCCGGACCCGGCAACCGGCGAAGGGGAGGACGGGACGGGTCAAACCCCGTAATTTCTCTTTTCGCGCGCATGGACAGCCATCCTCCCGATTCCCGCAGCCCGCAGGCGGCCACGACACCGTCGCACGACGGGGGCAATACCCCGGCGAACTGTTCGGGCATCGGGACGGGCAGGGGGATGGATACCGGGTCTCCCCCCGGGAACCGCCCGGCCATGCAACCGCAATGTGACGATCCATTCCGGCCCGCACCGCCGTGTCCGCCCCCCGATGACGGGTCGGGCGGCGGCGCGGGCCGTGCCGCGTTCTGGTCCGTGACAGGGCCCTGCCTGCTGGCCTTTGCCCTGCTGGCCGCCCATGCCGTGCGCTCCGGCGACTGGGGCATGGCTGCGGCGTGGGGCGTGCTGGCGGGGCTGGCCTGCACCCGGCTGGCCTGGGCGCGTCTGGTGATGTGTGCCGCGCTGTTCGCCGGGGGACTGTTCTGGGTGTCCGTGGGCGTTGACCTGGTGCGCTTCCGCATGGCCTTCGGAGCGGACTGGCTGCGCCTTGCGGCCATCATGGCGACGGTCACGGGACTGACCATGGCCGCATGGTGGCGGCTGGCGGGGGATGCGGGGCGGCTGCGCCATCACCTCGGTGCGGATACCGCATGGCCGAGGGCCGTCGCCTTCCTGCTGGCCGCCGGGCTGCTGTGGCTGGCCCGCTGGCGCGCATCAGGCATCGTATTGTTGTTGTCCGACCGCTTCCTGCCCGGCTCCGGACCGCTTCAGATCGCACTGGCCGGGGTGTATGCCGCGTGGGTGACCGGGCTGCTGCTGGACCCCGCGCGTGCGCGCAAGGCCCGTCCGCGCCTTTGGGCGCTGTTTTCCGCCGTGTTCTTCGGGCAGCTGGCCCTGGGGCTGCTGGGCGCGCACCGCCTGCTGATGACCGGGGCGCTGCACCTGCCTGTGCCAGCGCTGATACTGGCCGGGCCATTGTTCCGGGGCGAGGGCGTGTTCATGCTGGTGCTGTTCGGCGTCTCCGTGCTGCTGCTGGGTCCGGCGTGGTGCAGCCACCTGTGCTACATCGGCGCGTGGGACGATGCCTGCTCGCGCCTGCGCGGGGCAGCCGCGAAGGCGCAAGGCAAGGGCAGGAGGGGCAAGGGCCCTGCGCTCCTGCCTCGCTGGGCTGTTGTGGTGCGCTGGTGTCTGGCCGTTGTGGTGTTTGCCGCAGCCTTCATCATGGGCCGGACCGGGGTGCCGGTGGGCGTTGCCGCCACCGCCGCCGGGCTGTTCGGGCTGGCCGGGGTGGCGGTGATGGCGGGGCTGAGCACGCGCCGGGGCATGATGGTGCATTGCACCGCCTTCTGCCCCATGGGCGCCATGG
>NZ_VSMK01000276.1 GCF_011682075.1 Nitratidesulfovibrio liaohensis | reverse complement strand
GCGGTTGTGCGGCGGAGGGCATGGAGGAGTGCGTGGGCACCGCATTGCGCGCCGCCGGGCGGGTCATGCGATGTCGGCCTCGCCGGGCAGGCGGGGGGCGAACTTGGCGGCGATGATGGCCGCGTCCTCGTTCCGCGCCGAAACCTGCAGTTCCGGCGCGCCGCCGTGGCAGCGGAAAGCGCCGTCCACAATGTCCACGTATCCGGCGGACAGCACGCGGGTGTAGGGCAGCTGTTCGCGCATGTCCGCGTGGTCCACCCGGTGCGGAAAGATGAACGGCACGGGGTGGCCGGAAAAGTCTTCGAAGATGATGTACTTCATGCGGGGCTCCCGATGGGTTTGCCGCATGGTACGGGCTTTGGCGGCGAAGGTCTACAGGCTGCGAGGCGGCACGGCGCCGCGGTGACGCAGATACTGGTGTGGCGTGCAACAGTGGTCGCCCGCGTGCAGGGCACGCGCCCGCAACGGGTATGTCGCACGCCCTGTGGTTGGCGCAATGCCCGTATGGTTGCCCCGGGATGATTCGTGCAGGCAATTGCACATGATGCGATATCGTGCCCGCTATTGCGTCAGTGAGTGCTCTGCATCATCCGCATGATGCGTGCATCGCAGGCTGATTTCGAGATGCGCCGTGCTGCGCCACATGAAGACGCAACCGATTGTGGTTGACCCCGAAGGAAGGATTGTCGTAGGTTCGAAACGAGTTTCGTGCACGCCTCATGTTCATCAAATATCAAAGGAGCGGCAATGACGGAGAATTATTTGAAGGAGGCTCTGGACATCGTGAAGGCGCAGGCCAGTGTCCGGACCATGACCGAAGACGAGATCACCACCATGGTCCGGCGCCTTGCGGAGGGCATCCGGACCCTGAGCGAAGGTGGTGCGCTGCCCGAGAACGGCGATGGAACCGGGATGGACCCCAAGAAGGCCATCAAGGAAAAGTCCATCACCTGCTGCGAGTGCGGCAAGTCGTTCAAGATCCTGACCAAGAAGCACCTGGGCACCCATGGCCTCACGCCCGAGACGTACCGCGAGAAGTGCGGCTACAAGAAGGGCACTCCCCTGGTCTGCAAGTCGTTGCAGCGTGAACGTCGCAAGAAGATGCGCGACATGAAGCTGTGGGAGCGTCGCGGGGCCTAGCCCCGCGCAGCGGCCGACAAGGGACGGCGCGGGCGATTTGCGGCGCCCGCGTTTTTCAAGGTCGGCCTTCGGGTTCATCCCTCCATTCTTTCTCCCTCCTGTCGGCCATGGGCGGCATTCCGGCGAGTGATGCGGATCGTCACCGGAAAAACGCGCGGCCCAGCTAAAGTATTGCCCGGCGTTCTGCCGATAAGCATCCATGAAGAAAGGCTCTTGCAGGGAGCCCGCGGGAAATCCTGTTTCTGTTTGTTGACAGTGATTCCTGATAGAGCTAGGCCCGCGTCAGACGCGCCGCAAACTCCGGGGCGCGTGTTCGTCATCCCTGGGAGGGGTCATGTTTCGCAATCTCAGCCTGAAGTGGAAAATCCTCATCGTGGCGCTTGCCGGGCCGGTCATCGTGGCCGCCATCATGGCCTGGCAGCGCGTGGACGACATCCGTACCGGGGCTGAAGAGGCGATTCTCCAGAAAAGCCGGGCCGTGGTGCTCATGGCCGAGGCCACCCGCAACGAGATGGGCCGCAAGCTCGAAATCGGGCTGATGCGCCCGTTGGACGAGTTGCCCAAGGACAAGGTCATGGACGCGGTGCCCGTGGTCACCGCCATGCGCATGGCCGCCCAGAACGCAGCGCAGGCGGGCTACGAATTCCGCGTACCCAAGGTGCAGCCGCGCAACCCCGCAAACACGCCCACCCCGCTGGAACTTGCGACCATGCAGGATATGGAGCGCGACAACCTGGCGGAAAAGGTCATCCGTACGCCGGACAAGATTTACTATTTTCGTCCCATCAAGCTGACCAAGGACTGCCTGTTCTGCCACGGCGACCCGGCCGGTACCCCGGACGTGGTGGGCGGCACCAAGGAAGGCTGGCGGGCGGGCGAGACCCACGGTGCCTTCGTGGTCATCAGTTCGCTGGAAAAGGCGCACGAGCAGGTCATGCAGGCGCGCATTGCCGTGGCCGGGTGGACCGTGCTGGTGCTGGCGCTGCTGTTTGCTGTGATCTGGGTGATCCTGAACCGGGGCATAATCGGGCCGCTGCTGCGCATCCGCCAGTTTGCCGGGCAGGTGGCCGGGGGTGCCCTGGATGCCCGCGCCGAGGGCGACTACGCCGCCGAACTGGGCGAAGTGAAGGGCGCCATAGAAACCATGGTGGGCAACCTGAAGCAGAAGATGCAGGAAGCCGACCAGCGGCGCGCCGACGCCGACGCCCACGCCTCCCGCGCGGAAACGGCCCTGGCCGAGGCCCGCGAGCAGGAAGCCCGGGTCAACGACCTGTTGCAGCGCATGACCACCGTGGCCGGTGAGGCCTCCACCATCGCCCAGCAGGTGTCTCTGGCGGCAGAGGCCTTGTCCGCCCAGGTGGAGCAGGTATCCGCCGGGGCGGAGCAGCAGTCCGCTCGCGCGGGCGAGACGGCCACGGCCATGGAAGAGATGAATGCCACCGTGCTTGAGGTGGCGCGCAGTTCCGGCAGTTCCGCCCAGAGCGCCGAAGAGGCCAGAACCAAGGCCCAGGAGGGCGAGCGGGTGGTCAGCGGCGCGGTGGAGGCCATCAGCCAGGTGCACGAGCAGGCCCAGGCCCTGCAAGGCGAAATGACCACCCTTGGCAAGCAGGCCGAAGACATTGGCCGGATCATGGACGTGATTTCGGACATCGCCGACCAGACCAACCTGCTGGCGCTGAACGCCGCCATCGAGGCGGCGCGGGCCGGTGACGCCGGGCGCGGTTTTGCCGTGGTGGCCGACGAGGTGCGCAAACTGGCGGAAAAGACCATGAACGCCACCAAGGAAGTGGGCCAGGCCATCCAGTCCATTCAGGCCGGGGCACGCAACAACATCAAGGGCATGGAAACGGCGGCCGCCGCCGTGACCGAGGCCACCCGCATGGCCCGTGAATCGGGGCAGGCATTGCAGAGTATCGTGTCCCTTTCGGAGGAAAACTCCGATCAGGTGCGCTCCATCGCCACCGCCGCCGAGCAGCAGTCCGCCACCAGCGAGGAAATCAACCGCGCGGTGGATGACATCAGCCGCATCGCCTCGGAAACGGCCGAAGGCATGAACCAGGCCGCCGGGGCCGTGCTGAAGCTGGCCGGGCTGGCCAAGGCCCTGGAGAAGCAGATCGATCAGTTGACCAACGGCTCGTCCGGCTAGCGCCGGGCGCCTGACGTCGGCCCCATGTCATGCTCACGGCCCGCGCCCTTTCGGGGGTGCGGGCCGTTTGCATGGGGCATGCGAGGAGAGCCGCCGCAGCGTGGATTTCCGTGGGCAGCGAAGAGGGGCGTAAAGCGGCGGACAACCATCGTCCGGAGCGCATAAACCCGTGGCGGGGCCGGGCGAAACGGTGTAGGGGAGGAGCCATGTCGCACGTGAAGACCATCCGCGCCATCCGCCGTTTCTGCCTGGATTGTCAGGGCGGTGTCGCGCGCGAGGTGCGGCTGTGCCCGGACACGCGCTGCGGCCTGTACGCATGGCGGCTGGCTGGCATCGTGGCGGGCGGCGGCAATGGCGGTAAGCATGATCCGACCGGGGACGGCGATGCCGACGCGAACCCCGTGGCCGGGGCTCCCGCCGGTCCGTC
>NZ_VSMK01000286.1 GCF_011682075.1 Nitratidesulfovibrio liaohensis | reverse complement strand
GCATCGAACGCCGGGCGATGCCAGACGGCAGGCCCCACGGCAATGCCCGGCGAAGCGGGCACCCCGCCCTTGGCGGCGGGCACGCCCGCCGCAGCTGGCTTGCCCTGCTTGCCTGCGCCAGACGAGCCGTTTGCGTCGGGCAAATCGCCGAAGTTCTCCGCCGCAAGGTCGGCCAGCACCTTCAGGGCCTGCTCTGCGTCCGCTCCGGTGGCCCGGAAGGTTACGGTTTCCCCTCCGCGCACGGCCAGCGTGGCGATACGGTTCACCGAGCGAGCGGAAACCACCCGCTCGCCACGCGCCAGTTGCACGTCTGCCGAGAACGGTCCGAGCGCGGTGACGATGCGCGCGGCAGGCCGGGCATGCAACCCAAGGCGATTGGGCACCATCAGGGTCAGCTCATGGCTGGCCGCCGGGGTGACACTCGCTGCCGGGTGTGTTGCCTCGGCCATCCCGCCGCCTTCCTGCATCAGGGCCATGCCCAGCAGTTCGGCCTTTGCCGCCAGTGCGGACTGCGCCTCGCGCAGCACGGTGTCCAGGTCCGCTCCGATGGAGGCCTGCACGGCTGCGGCCATGACGCCTTCCACCAGCGGGGCCGGGCACAGCCGCACCTGCGCCGCCACCTCGGGCGGCAGCAGGTCCAGCGCCGTTTCCGCGCTCATCAGCGCGCTGCCAAGGTCCATCAGCACCACCACGCCGTCGCCCTGCTGCACTGCTTCTATGGCGGCCATGACCCGCATGGGGTCTGTGCCGATGGGGTGATCCGGGTCGTCGATGCCGCCCGCCACGGCCAGCGGCACGCGGCCCTGCGTCATCTGTTCCGCCAGTTCCTTCACGCCCTGCCCCAGCACGGCGCTGTGCGTGACGACCACGATGCCTACCATGGGCTACCCCCGCACCACATCGCGCAGGGCGGCCAGCAACAGCACTGTGGAGGTGGCCCCGGGATCCTGATGGCCGATGCTGCGCTCGCCAAGGTAGCTGGCGCGTCCCTTGCGGGCCTGCAACGGAATGGTGGCGCGCATGCCTTCTTCCGCCGCCGCCACGGCGGCATCCAGCCCGGCAAGCAGGTCGGCCCCGCCCGCCACGGCGTCACGGTAGGCGTCGATGGCGGGCTTCCAGGCATCGAACATGGTCTTGTCGTGCAGCACGGGACGCCCGCGCGAGACCACGCCCTCCACCCCGGCATCCAGCAGGGCCTGCACGTCGGGGGCGTCCAGGGCGTCCTTGCCCGCCACGGCAAGCCCGGCCTTCATGAAAAAGGTGCCGTACAGGGGACCGCTGGCTCCGCCCACGGTGGACAACAACACCATGCCGGTGTCCTTCAGAATGGCGCCAATGTCCTTGTCCGCGAAGGTGGGCAGCTTTTCCTGCACCTTGCTGAAGCCCCGGTCCATGTTGATGCCGTGGTCGGCATCGCCGATGGCGGCGTCGAGATCGGTGAGATAGGTACGGTTGTCGCGCATGATATCGCCCAGCTTGGCGAGCCATGTGAGGATGTGTTCGCGGGTGATCTGCATGGGGGCGTCCTTATGGAAATATGGTGGACGATGGCCGTGACGCGCCAGTGAAAATGGCGTGAACCGCCGTCCGCGTGTACGGATTCCGGTCCGGCGGACGGCAGGCATGCCATCCGCCGGACCGGGATTCATGGTCGATAAGGAAACTGTTCTGGTTGAGGTGGCGTCAGCTTTTGGTTTGGCTTGGGCTCGCAGCATTTCACCATGCGTTGCACTGAGTCCATCAACACTCTGCATGCGCTACGCCAAGGGCATCGGCGTTCGCTGTGCCACTGCACTTCGCGTGCGCTGCGCGACTACACTCCGCGTGCGCTGCGCTACCGCTGCCTTCGCGGGTTGTGAGGATTTTTGTTCGCTGCCAAGGAGAAGTGCATTTTCATGCAGGGAATGCAGCGGCAGCCGTTAGGCGAGCTTGCGAGCCTTACGGATGGCGACCGCAGAGCGCTCTTTGGTGCATGACCGAAATGAAAATGTGCTCCGACGCAGGCAGCGGACAAAAGGACCACAACCCGCTTAGCCCATGCGCAGGCCAGGGGTGATCGCCTTGGCATCCCAGAACTTCAGGATCTCGTCGTCCACCTTCAGCAGGGTGATGGAAAAGCCCTGCATTTCCAGAGAGGTGATGTACGGGCCGATCAGGTTGCGCACGATGGAGATGCCGCGCGCCCCGCAGATGTCGGCCAGCTTGCGGTACACGGCGTACAGTTCGCTGACCGGGGTGCCGCCCATGCTGTTGACGAAGGCGATGACCTTGTCGCCCTTGGCGAAGGGGGCATCGGTCAGGGGCTTGTCCACCCACTGCCCGCTGGCGCGGTCCAGTTCGCGCACGGTGCGGGTGTAGGCCGGGTCGTCGATGATGGTGGTGGCCATGATCTGCACCAGTTCGTCCACGGGCTTCATGGGGGCGCGCTGGGTGCCCGGTTCGCCGTGGATGCCGATGCCGATCTCTATCTCGTTCTCGGCCAGCTCGAAGGTGGGCTTGCCCGCGGCGGGCACGGTGCACGGGGTCAGGGCCATGCCCATGGAGCGGCCATACTGGTTCACCTTGCGGCACAGGTCGGCGCACTTGTCGAGGTCGTACCCGGCTTCCGCCGCCGCGCCCACGATCTTTTCCGCCAGCACGGTGGTGCCCACGCCGCGCCGCCCGGCCGTGTACAGGCTGTCCTTTACGGCCACGTCGTCGTCGATAAGGATGTTCTGCACCTTCAGCCCCTCGGCGTGGCACAGTTCGGCGGCGGTTTCGAAGTTCATCACGTCGCCGGTGTAGTTCTTGACGATGAACAGCACGCCCGCGCCGCGATCCACGGCCTTTGCGCATTCGTACATCTGGTCGGGCGTGGGCGAGGTGAACACCTCGCCCGGGCACGCGCCGTCCAGCATGCCGTGTCCGACGAAGCCGCCGTGCATGGGTTCGTGCCCGCTGCCGCCGCCAGAGACGATGGCCACCTTGCCTTGCGGTATTTCCTTGCGGCAGACGAAGTGCGGGTCGATGTTCACCCGCAGTTCAGGATGCGCCGCCGCCATGCCCTGCAACTGTTCGCGAACCACGTTTTCCACTGCATTGATCAATTTCTTCATGGTCATGCCTCGTGGGTTTTGCTCGTTAGGGACAGTCACGCTGGACAATACGCGATTTCCGAGGCGGTGGGAACGGGGGAGAGGGAAGAAGGTAAGATGCCCCTAGCGTCAGGGCGTGGATGTAAAAGAGGGGCGAGGCGGCGCGGGGTTGTGCCCCCTTCCGAAAGCACGGCTGGCCGGGGCGCGGGAACCATCTTGCCGGGGGCGTGCGGATTGGCTAGGTGAAAGGAATGAACAGCGTACTCGATATCACGTGGCCGCCGGGCGACTACGAAACCACACGCGCCGCCGATGTGCGCGAGGCGGTCTTTTACCTGAAAAAGTTTCGGCCCGATTTCGTGTGGTCCAGCCTGAAGACCTTCGAGAACACCCCCTGCACCCTGCCCCAGACCCAGACCATCTTGCAGGGGCAAAGCGTGGGCGGGGTGAGTCTGGAGGCGCTGGATCAGGTGCGGCGCATGGGCCGCGCGGTGGACGTGCTGCTGGGCATGCTGGGCGACGGCAGCTTTGCCATGACCCGCGAGGTGGCCTGCCGCCTGCACGCGGAGGTGGCGCGGGACGAGGCGCTGGAATGGGGCGTGTTCCGCGCCAAACAGGTGTACGTGGGCGGCGTTGCCCACGTGCCGCCGCCAGCGGAGGAACTGGCCCAACGCTGGGACGACGGCGTGCACGCGCTGACCGCACTGGCATCGCCCAGCGAACGGGCGCTGGCCCTATTCCTGTTCATGGCCCGCACCCAGTTCTTTTACGACGGCAACAAGCGCACCGCCTGGCTGATGATGGCGGGCACGCTGGTGGCAAACGGGTATCTTGCCTTCGCCATACCCGCCAACGACGCGGAACGCTTCAACGAATGCTTAGCCGCGTTCTATGATTCCGGGGATGCGGGGGGGATGATGGAGTTGTTGGCGGGGTATTGATCAAGCCATACTCATATGAACTAACTAATTGCAGCACGTCAAACTCAGAGATAATACTCAACGCAAACACACCAAAGGCCAAATTACCGGTGAAATAAATGACTAAATTCTCGCCTGGAGACAAAGTCCGATACATCCACGATGCTAGTATGCACGGGATTGTGCTGAACTCCCCCCCACGTGCGACAAAGGCGGGTTTAGTTTGGCGAATCCAATGGAACTCAGGCCAAATTGACTCCAAATATGAAGATGAATTGCAACTCAACTCCTTAAACATAAACGACATACCGTCACTCATAATGCTCAATGAGTACGGAAGATCAGATGAAATTCAACGCAATCTAACACACGTTCAATTGTCAGGACGCTTATCTCATATTTTATATTCTCTCGGCATAACGAACACAATTTTTTTCCCTCACCAGTTTAAGCCTCTCCTGCGACTCCTAGACTCTCCTGTAAACAGCTTACTTATCGCTGACGAAGTTGGTCTCGGCAAAACGATAGAAGCAGGCTTAATTTGGACGGAACTACGCGCTCGGTACAATGTTGATTACCTACTAATTGTTTGTCCGGCTATGCTCAAAGAAAAGTGGAAACACGAGCTATACAACAGATTCGGAATTGATTCAAAAATAATTGATGCTGATGATCTACATTCATGGGCAAAGCTAAGCAGAAAGCCTCGCGGCCAGCAGGCATTCATTGCAGGCTATCAATCGCTTAGACCATCAAAAAACTGGGATCCAATAGACACAGAGCAAGACAGTCGAAAGGCGAATCGCCTTGCAAGCCACCTGTACAGCATAGTAGATGGCGAACCACTTTTTGATTTAGTCATTTTTGACGAAGCGCACTACATGCGCAACCGCGACAGTGCAACATGGAAGATTTGTGAACTCCTGAGGAACATCACACAATACCGAATTATGCTATCAGCAACACCAATAAACATCAAAAATAGAGATTTATACAACTTATTGCACCTACTTGACCCAGATGGGTTTGCGCATGAGCTGAGCTTTGAAAAACTGCTAGAGGCAAATCGTCCACTTGTTAAGGCTCGCGATGCCGTCTTATCTTCAAAGCCTCACGCTGAGACAATCAAAAACTACATCCTTGAAGCAACATCGAACGACCTCCTTCTTGATTCAAAAACACTAAAGCACTTACTTGAACAAAACATCACACAAGAAGCATTAAATGACAGAGAATATCGACATGAGATATCAAGCCAACTAGAAAAATCAAATCTACTATCGTATATAATAAACAGAACTCGAAAAAAAGAAGTTCAAGAGAAACGAACTATCCGAGATGTTAAACCCATATCCGTAGAAATGACATCCCTAGAACAAAAGGCATATCACGCAGTCACAAATGCAATACGTGACTATGCCATAGAAAACCAAATCAACGAAGGCTTCCTACTCGCCACAGCACAACGCCAAATCACATCATGCCCGGCTGCTGCGGTCAACGCATGGCTACGATCAGAGGTCACTGACCCCGACGTCACATTGGATTTCACGAGTGACACTAGCGAGAACTCCTTCCGCAATATACTCCCATCGATAGTAAGAGACATTGACCCAGGAGAACTGGAACAAAACGACAGCAAGCTTTCGCAATTAATTGAACTCCTCAGGCATAGCTCTGAAAGGAAGATACTTATCTTCACAACATTCAGGGCCACAGCTCGCTACTTAGAACGAAAACTCCGTTCGCTCGGCCATCCTGCGGCAGTACTCATGGGCGGAATGAAGGACAAACAAGACATCCTCGATACTTTTAGTTCTGATGCCGAAACTCGACTACTCATAACCACAGAAGTCTCAGCGGAAGGCCTTGACCTCCAATTCTGCAAAGTACTGATCAATTATGATTTGCCATGGAATCCAATGCGCATTGAACAACGAATAGGCCGCATAGACAGAATTGGCCAAGAATCTCCCAAGATATGGATCAAAAACATAGTATTTCGCGACTCCATTGACGAGAAAATCCTATCGCGACTCATTGAAAGAATAGACACATTCCAAGACGCGCTCGGCGACTCAGAAGCAATCATCGGAGAAGAAATGCGAAACCTCGAGCGCAATCTTCTCTGCAAAAAAATCACACTAGAAGAAGAGGCTACAATAATTGAGCAAACGGCACAGGCTCTTACAAACAATCTGCGCGAACAGAAGAGCCTCAACGACAACGCCCCCATCCTGATGGCCCACGGACAACGAATACTAGAGGAGGCAACCAAAGACGACGCGTACAGAATTACGAACGACGATCTTTTCATGTACGTTCATGATTTTCTAAAGCGCCACACAACAGGGTACGTGTTTCAAGAAATCAAAGGCGATTTCAAACAAGGCCGCTCTGTTCGAATAAAACTTCCGACCGATATTGCCGAGCAGTTCGCCGACTTCTGCCGAAAAGAACAAACCACGGAAGGCAGAATGCTAGCAGCGGGCATTGAACACCCTTACATTTTTCTGAACAAGATCGGCACGCAACAACACATTCAAAAAGAAATAATTCATCAATTCCATGCCTTCATTAGATTCATAAGTGCTGCGTATCAAACAAAGGGAGAAACCTTCTACCCATTGATTGCAGTAAAATTAAAACGCGCCAATGCGATAGAAGCATATCAAAGCGGCACTTACTTCTTCTTAATCGCCAGTTGGACATTCACCGGAATTCGACAAGAAGAGCACCTTGTCCCCTATGTTATCCACTGCGAATCAAACACACGACTTGATATGGATGTTGCCAGGATATTTATTGACAAATTGCGCACAGAAGGAACCGACCTAATCGACACAACGCATATTCCAGCACCACAGCGAGCTCTTGAGTTATATGACGATGCGGAAATCTTCTTACGTTCAAAATACGAGAGAACACTAGAATTAAAACGAATTGAAAATGAAGAACGTGCTAGGATACAAATAAAAATACTTGATCAACACACTGAATCCCGAGTCTCTCGTTTCGAAAGCACGGCACAAACACACATTTCCTTCGGGCGCAACTCACTTGCAAAAGCCGTCACAGCGCAAAAAAATCTTTTCATTGAGCGAGTGGCCATTAAAAAAGCAGAAATATTAAAAAGGTCTACAATATCACCAATGCACAGAATAATCTGCGCAGGGATAACAATTGTAACATAATCCGAGGTGGTTATGCTCAAGCTTGGCGACCTTCTAAAGGCTGCTGGACTTAACTGCAATGACAGCCAAACATCTCACAAGAAACAAAACACCGCGCAACTCCCTCCTCAAAAAAACACCACACATCTACGCCCCTCCCACCCCCTTTCCCCTAAAACAACTCAAGCACCTCCCCCTCGACACACAGCCCACCAACCAGACTACTACAACGAAAGACGCGCCCTCCCTGCAATTCCTACACCAGCCGGGCCAGCGACGCAAGCAACAGAAAATACTTTCAAAATCTTCTCTCCACCCTCAAGTGGAATAGACTTCAAACCCACCCCCTCTGCATGGGTGTCCCATGGCCAAAGCACACAAATCAGCGACGGAGCCGCGCTTCCGATCCACATTGGCATAGACTTTGGGACCGCCTTCACCAAGGTTGCGGTTAAAACAAAAAATAAAATATGGATTGTAGATTGGTCTGGAATAATTCAGGAAGAAAATACTTACCTCTTACCAGGAGAACTCTCCATCCTTCCAAACGGTACAACGCTTCTCGGAGTTCACTCGGGACTTGAAATTTTCAACAACCTCAAAGTTCCTTTCCTACTAAAAGTCGACGAAGGTTTACACCTACACACTACCTGCTTTCTTGCCTGGGTAATGAAGTACACACGCGCTTGGATATTTCAAAATCTTCGCAATCAAATATATCAACACCGCCTAACCTGGGATATCACCATTGGGATACCGACAGAAACATGGGACAAGGGCGACCGATCAAAAATTTGTGAAAAAATTGCAATCATGGCCTGGAACACAAGCTTAACGAACGACATATCCCTTGCCAATGCCATGTCCGCACCATCAGACATCGAAACCGCTTATGATCTCAATACTCTCTCCTCGCAGCCAGAGTTTCGCGCAGAGATTATGAGCTACAGCAAATCACCACAGCGCACAAATGGACTCCATTTCTTTTGTGATATTGGCGCTGGAACCCTTGATCTTTGCACGATCATCATCACGGAAAAAAACTTTCAGCCTCACTATTCTGTATTAGAAGCTCGGGTCCATCCGCTTGGAGCCTACCACCTTGAACTCGGCGGTTCACAATGTGAACCTAAAATATATTCAGCGATATCAAACATACTTGGGACAACTAAAAAAAAGCGGGACCCTCGTTTTTTCATACACGGGACACCGTTACCTCACTCACTCTTGGGTGGGGGCCGCTCAGATCCGCGATATCTCAAGCAACTTCACCATGCAGCAAATCATCCGAATGCTCCTATCAAACTTTCAGACAACCCCATTGACATCCAGATGGATAAATACAATCTCGAAACAAATCTGCCTGATGACATTGCACATCGTTTCTTAGTAGCCACGGGATTGTGCTGGAATGATGAAGACTTTGGCAGCATTACACACTCAAACGACATTGACGATATCTGCCCATATACACCCGATGAACAAATCGACATAGATGAACGTTACTCTTGACCACCCTACACTTTCTCCTGCGCCAACACGCAAAAAAACCGCCTCCGGGAATTCCTTCCCGGAGGCGGTTTCGCATTCTCTCTATCCGTCTCTCGCCTAGTAGCGGTAATGCCCCGGCTTGTACGGCCCGTCCATGGGCACGCCGATGTAGTCGGCCTGTTCCTTGGTCAGGGTGGTCAGGGTAACGCCAAGGCGGGCCAGGTGCAGGCGAGCCACCTGTTCATCCAGCTTCTTGGGCAGGATGTACACCTTGCGTTCAAGGTCGGGGTTGGTGGCCAACTCGATCTGGGCCAGGGTCTGGTTGGTGAAGCTGTTGGACATGACGAAGCTGGGGTGGCCGGTGGCGCAACCCAGGTTCACCAGACGCCCTTCGGCCAGCACGATGATGGAGCGGCCCGACTTCAGGGTCCACTTGTCCACCTGCGGCTTGATGTTCAGGCAGGTGCAGCCGGGGGTGGTTTCCAGGTAGTGCATGTCGATTTCGTTATCGAAGTGGCCGATGTTGCAGACGATGGCCTCGTCCTTCATGGCCTCCATGTGCGCGCCGGTGATGACCTTGTAGTTGCCGGTGGCGGTGACGAAGATGTCGCCCTCTTCCACGGCCTTTTCCATGGTGGTCACTTCGTAGCCTTCCATGGCCGCCTGCAGGGCGCAGATGGGGTCGATCTCGGTCACCAGCACGCGCGCGCCAAAGCCGCGCATGGACTGGGCGCAGCCCTTGCCCACGTCGCCGTAGCCCGCGACCACCACCACCTTGCCCGCCACCATCACGTCGGTGGCGCGCTTGATGCCGTCGGCCAGCGATTCGCGGCAGCCGTACAGGTTGTCGAACTTCGACTTGGTCACCGAATCATTCACATTGATGGCCGGGAACAGCAGCTTGCCTTCCTGCTCCAGTTGGTACAGGCGGTGGACCCCCGTGGTGGTTTCTTCCGAAACGCCGCGCACGCGGGCTGCCACGCGCTGCCAGCGGCCCGGATCGTTCTGGTAGGCCAGGGCAAGACGATCCATGATGATCTGGAATTCCTTGTTGTCGTAGGCCTGCTTGAGCAGTTCGGGGTTGTTTTCCACCTCGACGCCCTTGTGGATCATCAGGGTGGCGTCGCCGCCGTCGTCAACCAGCAGGTCGGGACCGCTGCCGTCGGGCCAGGTCAGCGCCATTTCGGTGCACCACCAGTAGTCTTCCAGCGTTTCGCCCTTCCAGGCGAACACCTTGGCCATGCCGGAATCGGCAATGGCCGCCGCCGCGTGGTCCTGGGTGGAGAAGATGTTGCACGAGGCCCAGCGGATGTCCGCGCCCAGCTCGTACAGCGTCTTGATGAGCATGGCCGTCTGGATGGTCATGTGCAGCGAACCGGTAACGCGCAGGCCCTTCAGCGGCTTGCTGACGCCGTACATGCGGATGAGTTCCATCAGCCCCGGCACTTCGCGCTCGGAAAGCTGCATTTCCTTGTGGCCGAAGTCGGCCAGGGCCATGTCGGCCACCTTGTTGGCAAGGGAAAGGTCCAGGGCTTGCGCCCGCTTGGCATCGGTCATGTGTGCCTCCGTAGGGAAGGATTTGGTTGCTGTTGCGGTGTGCCGGGCGCGGCATGTGGATGCGCCCCGGCATGCTTCGGGTGTGCGGCGCAGCGCGCACGCCCCGGAAATCTGCTCCGTCCACTGTAACGGGGGACGGCGTGTTGCGGGAGTATAGTTGTTGGTCGGTGGCCATTCCTGGCGTGTGGTGTCGCCGGGTGTCGCCCGATGCCGTCCGGGCTTGTCCGGGCATGCCCGATTCCATCAAGCCGGGGCAAACCCCGCCGACTACGACTTCTCCGCCACGATCAGGTGCAGCGACAGGCCCTTGCTCACCTCGCGCAGATCCGCCCGGCGCACGACAAAGCCCGCTTCGGAAAGGCGGGCCGTCAGCGCGGCCCGGTCGAAGCCGAGCCAGCGGTCGCCATAGTCGGAGCGCATGCGCTCGTTGTCGTGGTGGTCGAAATCGCTGAGAAACAGCAGCCCGCCGGTGCGCAGGGTACGGCCAATCTCGCGCAGGGCCGCCACCGGCTCCGACAGGTGGTGCAACACCATGTTGATGGAGGCGAAATCCGCCTCGCCGTCGCGCAGGGGCAAGTGGTCCAGTTCGCCGATGCGCAGGGATACGCGCGGCCCGGCATCGGCCAGGCGGCGGCGGGCCATTTCCAGCATGCGCGGCGAACCGTCCACGCCGATGACCTCTTGCGCGCGGGGCAACATGCGCTCCAGCACGGTGCCCGTACCGCAGCCCAGGTCCACGGCCACGCGGCAGGCAGGCGAGCCATCCACGCTGGCGGCAGGCATGGCAGCCGCCACCGCGCCCGCCAGGTCGAAGCCGCCCAGCACCTCGCGGTTCAGTTCGTCCCAGTCCTCGGCAATGGCGTTGAAGAACTGGCGCGTCTTCAGCGCCCGCTCCTCGATGATCTTTTCCGCCATGGCCATGTCGCCCTGCAGGGTCATGTCCTCTGCAATGAACGGGGCCACCGCGTCCAGAAAGTCGCGGCCTTCGCCTTCCGCCGGGGCGGCATAGAACACCCACAGCCCGTCGCGGCGCGAGACCAGCAGCCCCGCCCCGGTCAATATCTTGAGATGGCGCGACACCCGCGACTGCCCCATCTCGAGGATGGAAACAAGTTCGTTCACGTTCAGCTCGTGCTTGTTCAGCACGTGCATGAGCCGCATTCGGGTGTCGTCGGATAGGGCCTTGAAGTAGTCCAGTGCTGCCGACATAGGGGTACCGCACAAAATTTCTTGAGGTATGGCGCATGGTTTTCCGCGCGCCGGGCATCGTTTCCGGATGCCTTGATATTCATACATCAAGAAAACTTGATTTGCAAGTATCCGCTATGGCGCATACAGCGCCTCCCCCAGCGCCCGGAAGCCCGGCGCAGTCCACGCGTCACCGGGCAGGCCACCCCAACCACGCGAATGATCCCCCGTCATTTTCATTGCCGGTACGCCACCACGGGATTACAAAATGAAATATCTCCCTTGCAAAAGGTAATCCCGCACCCCTCCCGCAGGCCTTCATCCGCCCATGGCCGACAACGCAACAAGCTGTCGCAACACACATTCTTCATACAGCAACCCTTTGGCACGCCGCATGCTCTACCGATGACGTCCGGCACCCGCCGGGCCGGGCCGCTCCCCATTCCGGAAAAGCGACCCCGCAACAACTCCAGCCGGAGCACCGTCATGGAACTCTACGATTCGATCGGCATAGCCTTCGCGGCGGGCCTGTTCGTCTATCTCGTCTACGCCCTGTTTCGCCCTGACAAATTCTAACCCCCCGGCGCATGGCCGCTCCCGCCGTTCCTTGCGGCGCAGCCTCCCTGCGTTGAAGAATCACCGCTCACACCGGAGACCATCATGACCCCGCGCGACTACCTGCAACTGGCCCTGTTCCTGGGCATTCTCGCCCTCGCCTCGCCGCCGCTGGGGCGATATATCCACCGCGTGCTGGAAGGCGGCCGCACCTGGCTGCACCCCCTGCTCGGCCCCGTGGAGCGTCTGATCTACGCGGCGGCGGGCGTGGACCCCACCCGCGACCACACCTGGCAGCGCTACGCCGCCTGCGTGCTGGGCTTCACCCTGGCGGGCTTCTGCCTGACCTTCGGCGTGCTGATGTTCCAGGACGTGCTGCCGCTGAACCCGCAAGGCTTTCCGGCCCCGTCCTGGGATCTCGCCCTGAACACCGCCGTCAGCTTCGTCACCAACACCAACTGGCAGGCCTACGGCGGTGAAGCGACCATGAGCCACCTTTCGCAGATGGTGGCGCTGACCTACCAGAATTTCGTCTCCGCCGCCGTGGGCATTGCCGTATGCATGGCCGTGGTGCGCGGCGTGGCCAGGGCCGAGGCCCAAGGCCTCGGCAACTTCTGGACAGATCTCGTGCGCGCCAACCTGTACGTGCTGCTGCCGCTCTGCGTGGTGGGCGCGCTGGCGCTGGTGAGCCAGGGCATGGTGCAGACCTTCGCCGCTTCGTTCACCGCCCTCACGCCGGAAGGCGCCACCCAGACCATCGCCGTGGGGCCGGTGGCCTCGCAGGTGATCATCAAGATGCTGGGCACCAACGGCGGCGGGTTCTTCAACGCCAACGGGGCACACCCCTTCGAGAACCCCACGGCCGTTTCGAACTTCATCCAGATGCTGGCCATCTTCCTGCTGCCCAGCGCGCTGGTGTTCACCCTGGGGACCGCCGTGCGCCGCCCCCGTCATGCCTGGACGGTGTGGGGCGTGATGGCCGGGGTGTTCCTGGCGGGCGCCCTGCTCATCGCCCACTTCGAATACCGGGGCACCCCGGCCATGGCGCAGGCCGTGGCGGCGGGCAGCCCTGCCACGTCCGTTGCCGCACCCGGCGTCACCTCGCCCCCGGCCCCGGCCTCCATGCCCGCCAGCACGCCGTCCAGCGTCCCCAACATGGAAGGCAAGGAAGTGCGCTTCGGCATCTTTTCCTCCGCCCTGTTCGCCACCATCACCACCGACGCCTCATGCGGCGCGGTGAACGCCATGCACGACAGCCTGACGCCCATCGGCGGGCTGGTGGCCCTGGTGAACATGCAGCTTGGCGAAATCATCTTCGGCGGGGTGGGGTCCGGGCTGTACGGCATGGTGCTGTTCATCATCCTTACCGTGTTCCTGGCCGGGCTGATGGTGGGCCGCACGCCCGACTACCTGGGCAAACGCATCGAGGGGCGCGAGGTCACCTGGTCCGTGGCGGCGCTGCTGCTGCCCGCCATGCCCCTGCTGGGCTTCACCGCCCTGTCCGCCGTGGGCTGGGGGCCGGAAGCCCTGGCCAACGCGGGCGCGCACGGCTTTTCGGAACTGCTCTACGCCTACACCTCCGCCTCGCAAAACAACGGCAGCGCCTTCGGCGGCCTGACCGTGAACAGCCCGGCATTCAACCTGACCACGGCGGCGGCCATGCTCATCGGGCGTTTTGGCGTCATGCTGCCCATGCTGGTGGTGGCCGGTTCGCTGGCCGCGCGCAGGCCGCGCCCCATCACCGACGCCTCATTCCCCGTGGAGGGCGGCACCTTCGCCCTGCTGCTGACCTCCGTCATCATCATCGTGGGCGCGCTGACCTACCTGCCCGCCCTCTCGCTGGGCCCCATCGTGGAACACCTGCAAATGCTCGAAGGGCTGCTGTTCTAGCCCACCCCATAGGTACACCGCCATGAAACGCAATCGCACGCAATCGCACGCCCCCTCCATGTACCGCCGCGCCACGGCGGACGCCTTCCGCAAGCTGAACCCGCGCCTTCTCGCCAGAAACCCCGTCATGTTCGTGGTGGGCGCGGGCAGCCTGCTGACCACCGTTGCCTTCCTGCACGACCTCGTCCTGCACGGCTGGTCCGCCCGCGCGGCCTTCGGCGGCCAGATCAGCCTGTGGCTGTGGGCCACGGTGCTGTTCGCCAACTTCGCCGAAGCCCTGGCCGAAGGGCGCGGCAAGGCCCAGGCCGACACCCTGCGCAACGCGCGGCGCGACACCCCGGCCTTTCGCCTGCGCGACGGCGGGACCACCGAAGAGGTATCCGCCTCGGCCCTTGTCCCCGCCGACCTGGTGGTGGTGGAAGCGGGGCAGGTGATACCCGCCGACGGCACAGTGGTGGAAGGGGCCGCCGCCGTGGACGAATCGGCCATCACCGGCGAATCGGCCCCGGTGGTGCGCGAGTCCGGCGGCGACCGCAGCGCGGTCACCGGCGGCACCACGGTGCTCTCGGACCGGCTGGTGATCCGCGTGACGCAGGAGCCGGGCAAGTCGTTCCTGGACCGGATGATCGCCCTGGTGGAAGGCGCGGAACGCCAGAAGACCCCCAACGAGATCGCCCTGAACATCCTGCTGGCCGGGCTGACCATCGTCTTCCTGCTGGCCGTGGTCACCCTGAAGCCCTTCGCGCTGTTCCACGGGGTGAACGTGGGCGTAGTAGTGCTGATCGCCCTGCTGGTCTGCCTGATTCCCACCACCATCGGCGGGCTGCTGGCGGCCATCGGCATCGCGGGCATGGACCGCCTGCTGCGCCGCAACGTGCTGGCCATGTCTGGCCGCGCGGTGGAGGCGGCGGGCGACGTGGATGTGCTGCTGCTGGACAAGACCGGCACCATCACCTTGGGCAACCGCATGGCCGCCGACTTCATGCCCCTGCCGGGCGTGGAGCGCGCGGCGATGATCCGCGCGGCGTTGCAGGCATCCTCGGGCGACGAAACCCCGGAAGGCCGGTCCATCGTCGACCTCGCCCGCGCGCAAGGCGGCGAAGCCACCCTGCCCGCATCGCCCGGCGAAGTGCAACGCATCCCCTTCACCGCGCAAACCCGCATGAGCGGCATCGACCTGCCGGACGAACAACTGCGCAAGGGCGCCACCGACGCCGTGCTGGCCTGGGCCGACAGTCTCGGGCTGCCCGGCATTGCCGAACGCCGCGCCGAGGCCCAGCGCCTGGCCGACGTCATCGCCACCGATGGCGGCACCCCGCTGGTGGTGGCCTCCACCAAGGTGGGCGTGTTGGGCGTCATCCACCTGAAGGACGTGGTGAAGCCGGGCATGCGCGACCGCTTCGAGCGCATCCGGGCCATGGGCATCCGCACGGTGATGATCACCGGCGACAACCGCCTGACGGCCAAGGCCATCGCCGCCGAGGCGGGCGTGGACGACTACCTTGCCGAGGCCAAACCCGAAGACAAGCTGCACCTGATCGTGGACATGCAGAAGGGCGGGCGGCTGGTGGCCATGTCCGGCGACGGCACCAACGACGCGCCCGCGCTGGCCCAGTCGGACGTGGGACTGGTGATGAACACCGGCACCCAGGCCGCGCGCGAGGCGGGCAACATGATAGACCTCGATTCCGACCCCACCAAGCTCATAGAGATCGTCGAAATCGGCAAGCAACTGCTGATCACGCGCGGGGCGCTGACCACCTTCAGCGTGGCCAACGACGTGGCCAAGTACTTCGCCATCATCCCCGCCATCTTCGTGGCCTCGCTGCCCCAACTGGGCGCGCTGGACGTGATGGGCCTGACCAGCCCGGAAAGTGCAGTGCTTTCCGCCGTCATCTTCAACGCGCTGATCATCGTGGCGCTGATCCCCCTGGCTCTGCGCGGCGTGCGCTACCGCCCACGCAGCACGGCCCATGCCCTGCGCACCAACCTGCTGGTGTACGGCCTTGGCGGGCTGGTGGCCCCGTTCGTCGGCATCAAGTGCATCGATCTGCTCATCACCGCCCTTGGGCTGGTGTAAAGGAGTGTCCATATGATCGCTCTCGCCAGACAATCCCTGGTCGTCACCCTGCTGCTTGCGGCAGTGCTGTGCGGCGCGTACCCTGTGCTCGTGACCGGCGCGGCGCAGGCCCTCATGCCCCACAAGGCCAACGGATCACCCGTTGTGCCCCGGGGTGGGGTGGCGGACGGCCGGGTAACCGGGTCCGACCTGATCGGCCAGACTTTCACCGGGGCCGGGTACTTCCATGGTCGCCCATCCGCTGCCGGGGATGACGGCTACGATGCATCGGCGTCCAGCGGGTCCAACCTTGGCCCCACCAGCCGCGCGCTGGCCGAATCCATGCAGGCCCGCGCCACCGCCCTGCGGGCGGAAAACCCGGATTGGAAGGCCCCCCTGCCGCCGGACATGGTTACCGCCTCGGCCAGCGGGCTGGACCCGCACATCAGCCCGGACGGGGCGCGCATGCAGGTGGCCCGCGTGGCCGCCGCACGCGGACTGCCCATGGAGAAGGTGACCGAACTGGTGGACGCGCACGTGGAAGGACCGCAACTGGGCCTGTTCGGAGAACCGCGCGTCAACGTACTGCGCCTGAATCTGGCGCTGGACGCGCTGGCGGGCGGACGGGCAGAAGGCAACTAGGAGCACCGTGCGGCAGGTCTTTCAAAAAATCGAAAGGCCTCCGACGGCCCGGTATGCGTACCGCGCCCTTCCCCGCGCGACAGGGCTTTCGTTCTCCGGCAAGGAAGATGCGCCTTTTACGGAGGCGAGCGCGCGGCAGTTGTTGGGCAAGCGCGAAGGTCGACCCGGAGGGCGCGCAGCGTGGCCGTAGGCGAGCTTGCGAGCCATACGGCCATCGTACGCAGAGCGCGAGCCTTACAAATGGCGACCGCAGAGCGCTCTGACTGTGCGTGACCGGAGTAAAAGGCGCATCTGACGCAGCCGGAGGGCGAAACCCCGGAGCGCACGGACGTCATGCACCCGGAGGAATAATGGAAGGTTTCGCGGAACTCCTGGCCCGCAAACGCCAGGGCTCGCTGAAGGTCTACCTTGGCTATGCGGCGGGCGTGGGCAAGACCTACGCCATGCTTCAGGAAGGCCACCGGCTGCGCCAGGCCGGGTTCGACGTGGCCATCGGCTACGTGGAGCCCCACCGCCGCCCGGAAACCGCCGCGCTCATGGACGGGCTGGAGGTGGTGCCACCGCGCATGTGCCGGGTGGGCGATGCCCAGTTTCCCGAAGTGGACGTGCCCGCCGTGCTGGCCCGCCGTCCGCAGGTGGCGCTGGTGGACGAACTGGCCCACACCAACGCCGCGGGTTCGCCCAACCCCAAGCGCTACCGCGACGTGCTGGAGATCATGGAAGCGGGCATCAACGTCATCACCACGCTCAACGTGCAGCACCTGGAATCGGTGGCCGAACGGGTGGAGACGATGACCGACATCCCGGTGCGCGAACGGCTGCCCGACGCGGTGCTGCACCGCGCCGATCAGGTGGTGAACGTGGACGTGACCAAGGAGGAACTGCGCGAGCGGCTGCGCCTGGGCAAGATCTACGGCCAGGAGCAGGCCGAACGGGCGCTGATGGGCTTCTTCACCTACCAGAACCTGTCTCTGCTGCGCGAACTGTGCCTGCGCGAGGCCTCCGGCGACCAGGTGCGCAAGATCACCGAACAGGGCCTGTTGTCGCGCGAGGCCGCCGGAGACGCCGTGGAGGCGGTGATGGTGGCCCTGAGTTCCGACCCCACCGACGCGGAAACCCTGATCCGCCGGGGCATGCGCATGGCCAGCCAGTTCGGCTCGCCGTGCTATGTGGTGTACGTGCGCCGCCCCAGCGAAACCCCGGTGCGCATCGACGCGGGGTTGCAGCGCGTGCTGCAGAACAACCTGCGCCTGGCCGCCCTGCTGGGGGCGGAAGTGGTGCAACTGGAAGGCCACGACGTGCCGGAGGCGCTGGTGAACTTTGCCAGCGAACGCAACGTGCGCCATGCGGTGTTCGGCAAGTCGCGCCTGTCGCCCCTGCGCGAGCGGCTGCGCGGCTCGTTCATCCTCGACTTTCTGCACGAGGCGGTGGGGGTGGATGTGCATATCGTCAACACCACTCCCAGGGAGGCCCCATGAGCGCCAGCCCGTATGCGTCCTTCACGGATGGCCCCCCAGCGGGTGGGCCCCCAACGGGTGGGCCCCCAACGGGTGGGCATGGTCCCAATGCGTCCGGTCCGGATGTTTCCAGCGGGGTCCCCCCCCATGCACCGCACACGCCCCGCGGGCCGGAATCGCCTGTCGACCGCACAGGGCCGCACGCCCCGCTGCCCACCCTGCAAAAGCGCATCCGGCGCGACTTCCTGCGGCTGGTGGGGCTGTTCGGGGTGCTGGGCATCGTGCTGGTGGGCGCGGTGTTTGCCGCCGGGCGCATGCCCAACCTGCTGGTACGCATGAACTACGATTCCATCGCCTGGGTGCGCGAGATGGAAACGTCCATGAACGGCCTGCGCTTTGCCGCCCAGTACCCGGAGCGGGACGACGCGGGCTGGGCCGCCGCCTTCGAGGCCGCGCTGGACCGGGCGGAACGCAACATCACCGAACCGGATGAGCCGCAGGCGTTGGCGGACATCCGCGCCGCCTGGGTCGAATTCCGCAGGGCAGCCACGGTGGCGGAGTCCTCATCCGCCCCCAATGCCCCCGATACCGTAGATGCGGCCCACGCAAGGCTGCGCGCCACCCTGTCCGCGCTGGTGGAGGTGAACGAGCGCGGCATGTTCCGACGGCTGGACCGCAACACCCTGCTGCGCGATGCCACCGTGCTGGGCGCGGCGGCGCTGTTTCTGGCGGGCACGCTGTGGGCGGTGCTGCTGGCGGACGGCATCGCGGCCCGCGTCTCGCACCCGTTGCGCCGGGC
>NZ_VSMK01000274.1 GCF_011682075.1 Nitratidesulfovibrio liaohensis | reverse complement strand
ACCGTGGCCGGGGCCGTATCCGGCTGGGCGGCGGCGCTGGACCACGCCCGCACCTGGGGTCCGGCCCTGCCCCTGCCCCGCCTGCTTGAAGAAGCGCAATGGCACGCCCGACACGGCTTTGCCGTCACCGCCGGGCACCATGCGCTGGTGCGGGACAACATGGAAGCGCTGGCTGCACAGCCCGGTTTCGCGGCGCAGTTCCTGCCGGGCGGCGCCTGCCCGCCGGAAGCAAGCACCCTGCGCCTGCCCGCCCTGGCCGACACCCTGCACACGTTGGGCACACGCGGGCTGGACGACTTCTACCGGGGCCGGATTGCCGCCGCCATGGCCGCCGACCTCGCCGAGGCGGGCTCACCCCTCACGGCGGCGGACCTTGCGGCCCACCGGGCATCGCTGGTGACCCCGTTGTCCTTGCGCCTGGAGCAAGGGCAGGTGTTCAACCTGCCCCCGCCATCGCAGGGTGTGGCGTCGCTGTGCATCCTCGGCATCTTCGAACGTTTGCGCAGCGCGGGCGCCGCCATTGAACCAGAAACCTTCACCCACCTCCATGCCATCGTCGAGGCCACCAAGCGCGCCTTCCGCATGCGCGACGACCTGGTGGGCGACCCCGACCACGCGCCGTACCCTGCGCCCGGCTCTGCAACGGACCCCCTGCGCCCCGATCGACTGGACGCCCTTGCCCGCGACGTGGACATGGCCCGCGCCCTGCCGTGGCCCGCGCCGCCATCCGGCGGCGACACGGTGTGGCTGGGCGCCGTGGACGCGCAGGGGCGCGCCGTCAGTTGCATCCAGAGCATCTACTTCGAATTCGGCTCCGGCGTGGTTCTGCCGCGCACCGGCATCACCTGGCAGAACCGAGGCTGCGGCTTTTCCCTCCATGCGGGCAGCCCTGCCGCACTGGCCCCCCGACGCAAGCCGTTCCATACCCTGAACCCGGCCATGGCCCTGCTGGCCGACGGCAGGGTCATGCCATACGGCACGATGGGCGGCGAGGGTCAACCTCAGACCCAGGCCGCCGTGTTCACCCGCCACGTGGTCTTTGGTCAGCCGTTGCAACAGGCCGTCAGCGCGCCGCGCTGGCTGCTGGGAAGGACATGGGGAGACGACGCCGTGCATCTGCGGCTGGAGGGCCGCATCGCCCCGGACGTTGCCGGTGAACTGCGCGCCGCCGGGCACCCCGTGCGCATGATGGGCGACTACGATCCGGTCATGGGGCATGCCGGGGCCATCGTCCGCCACCCGGACGGCACACTGGAAGGCGCGGCAGACCCGCGTGGCGACGGCTGCGTGGCAGCGTGGTGATGCTCAGGCCACTCCCAGATTCTCGCACACGTTGACCACCAATTGTTCCGGCGTTCTTCCGTCCGGCAGCAGAAAGTGCAGCACGCCCATGCACAGGGTTTCCAACTCCAGCGCCTCGCGGCAGAACTTTTCGCCCGTCTCGCCGGAAAGCCCCAGTTCCGCGGCCAGCCGAACCGGGTTGGCCATCATGTAGAACACCCGTGCCCCGTCGCGCAGGCAGGCGCGCAAGTGCTCGTCGCGCACGGCGGAAACGGGCGCCGCAAGCACCAGTCCGGTGCGGCAGCACAGTTCCGTCACCACCTCGGGTGCGGCGTCGTCATCCGGCGTGGCCGCCTGCATGCCGAAACGTTGTGCCACCAGTTCCGCCAGTTGCCGCCTGCCGCTGCCCGGCAGCCCAAGAATCACGATGCGCTCCGCCGCCGGGTTGAAGGGGGGCCTGCGCCCCGCGCGCGACACGGTCATGGTCGCGTCGGCCTCGCCCACATCCTGCTTGCGCATGACGAACCCGGAGGTATCGAACCTGTCCTTTCCCGTGCTTCCGCTCATTCCGCACTCCTATCATCGTGTATCATGTTGATTTCGACGCTTCTTTGATTAACACTATCCAACACTCACAGAGCCAGACACACTCGTTTCACAGCGGGGCCGCATTCCGTCCACGCGACGTTCTTGCGTCGCACCGTCTTGCGGCCCCCATCAGCCTTGGGGGGCTCCATGTTCCAGCGGATGCGTTTCAGCACCAAATTCTATCTGGGCAGCGCCGTCATCGTGGCAAGCACCGTGGCCTTCATGGCCATCGTGCTCACCATCGTCGTGCGGGGCGACCTGGTGGACCTCGGGCAACTCAACCTGAAGTCCGCCACGGACAATCTTGTCTCCACCATCGAGATGCAGCACGCCATCACGCAGGAAAAGGTCACCTCCGACCTGGCCCTGTTCGAATCGCAACTGCTGGCCGATGGCCCGCTGATGGTGCGCAAGGCCGACGTGCAGAAAGTCGACGTGGTCAACCAGGTCACCAGGCAGAAGGAAACGGTCGAAATGCCCGGCCTGTTCCAGTATTCCCTGCTGGGCCGCAAAGCCATGCGCGACAACAACGACGTGGTGGATCGCGTGCAACAGATGGCGGGCGGAGCCGCCACCCTGTTTCAGGTGCTGCCCGGCAAGCTGGTGCGCATTGCCACCAACGTGCGCACGCCGGATGGCCAGCGTGCCGTGGGCACCTACATTCCGGAAGACAGCCCCGTCTACAAGGCGGTCATGGCAGGCCAGACCTACACGGGCCGCGCCTTCGTGGTGAACGACTGGTACATCACCGCCTACAAGCCCGTGCGTGACGAGGACGGCACCATCATCGCCGTGATCTTCGTGGGCCGCCCCATACGCACGCCGCAACTTGTCGAAATGATGAACAAGGTACGCGTGGCGGGTGCTGGCTACGCCTTCGTCTACGATGCCTCGGGCATGATTCTCCACCATCCCACGCTGCACGGCAAGACGTTACAAGAAGCGGGCATCGCCCCCTTCTTCAAGGATGTGAAGGATGGCCCCGTGGAATACACCATGGACGGCGTGCCCCTGCGGGCCTACGTGCGCCATTTCGAACCGTGGGACTGGCGCGTGGCCGTGCGCATGACCCGCACGGAAATGGTGCACGGGCTGGATGCGCACCTCTTGCAAAGCGCCGCCGTCATTGCCGTGGTGGCGCTGGGCGTGGCCCTGGTCTTCGTGTTCGGGCTGCTGCGCACCGTGTCGCGCCCGCTGGGCACCCTGCGCCGCTTCACGGCGGAAGTGGCCAAGGGCAACTACGACGCGGCCATCGACTACCTGGCCGACGACGACATCGGCCGCACCATCGGCGGCGTCCGGGCCATGGTGGCCGAAATCAAGCACCGTCTGGGCTTTTCCAACGGCATTTTGCACGGCATGACCATGCCGAGTTACGTGGTGGATACCGATGCCCGCATCAGCTACGTGAACCAGGCCATGCTGGACCTGCTGGGGGTTTCCGGCACGCCGGACGAACATCTGGGCACCGACGTTGCCCTGTTCTTCTACGGCGAGGCCGGGCGCGACACAGTGGTGGGCCGTTGCATGCGCGAACGCCGGGCCATCCTGAACACGGAATTGACCCTGTCCCGCCGCACCGGCGGCACCGTGCACGCCCGCCTGGACACCGCGCCCCTGCTGGACCTGGATGGCAACCTCATCGGCGCGTTCTCCATCTTCGCCGATCTGACGGACATCAAGGCCCACCAGCAGGAGATGGAAGACAAGAATACCCTCATCAGCGAAGTGGCCGCCGAGGCGGACCGCATTTCGCAGGTGGTGGCGGAGGCCGCCGCCGGGCTGGCCCGCCAGGTGGAACAGGCCGAGCGCGGGGCCGACGTGCAGAAGGCCCGCGCCGGTGAGGCCG
>NZ_VSMK01000273.1 GCF_011682075.1 Nitratidesulfovibrio liaohensis | reverse complement strand
GTCCCGGCGGTCCCGGTGGTCCCCGTCCCGGCGGCCCCGGTGGTCCCGGCTACGGTCCCCGTCCTGGCGGTCCCGGTGGCCCCGGTGGTCCCGGCATGGGTCAGCCCCCGGCTGGCGGCGACGAAGGCCAGAGCAAGAAGAAGCGCCTGAAGGGCCGCCGCACGGTGGACTTCCAACCCGGTGCCGATCGTGCCACCCGTGGCCGCGAGGATGACGATTTCCCGCGCGGCGGTGCCCGCCGCGGCAAGGGGCGCAAGGGCCGCGACATGAAGGCCTCCACCGCCACGCAGCCGCTGAAGGCCGCCAAGCGCAAGATCAAGGTCGAGGAAGCCATTCGCGTGGCCGACATGGCCCACCAGATGGGTCTGAAGTCCACCGAAATCATCAAGGTGCTGTTCGGTCTCGGCGTGATGGCGACCATCAACCAGTCGCTGGACATCGAAACCGCCACCCTGGTGGCCTCGGAATTCGGTTACGAAGTGGAAAAGGTGGGCTTCTCGGAAGACGACTACCTGATCCCCAAGGAAGACGACGCGCCCGAAACCTTGCAGCATCGGCCGCCCGTGGTCACCATCATGGGCCACGTCGACCACGGCAAGACCTCGCTGCTCGACGCCATCCGCAAGACCAACGTCACCATGGGCGAAGCGGGCGGCATCACCCAGCACATCGGCGCGTACCACGTGACCACCAAGAAGGGTGAAATCGTGTTCCTCGATACGCCCGGCCACGAAGCGTTCACCGCCATGCGTGCCCGAGGCGCGCAGGTGACCGACATCGTCGTGCTTGTGGTGGCCGCCGACGACGGCGTCATGGAGCAGACCCGAGAAGCGGTGAACCACTCCAAGGCCGCCGGCGTGCCGATCATGGTTGCCGTCAACAAGATGGACAAGGAAGGCGCCAACCCCGAACGCGTGCAGCGCGAACTGGCGGAAATGGGCCTGGTGTCCGAAGCCTGGGGCGGCGATACCGTGTTCAGCCACGTGTCGGCCAAGACCCGGCAGGGCCTGGACGAACTGCTGGAACTGCTGGCCCTGCAGGCCGAAATCCTTGAACTGAAGGCCAACCCCGACAAGCCCGCCCGCGGCCACATCGTGGAAGCCAAGCTGGACAAGGGCCGTGGCCCCGTGGCCACCGTGCTGATCCAGGAAGGCACCCTGCGCCAGGGCGACACCTTCGTGTGCGGCGTGTTCAGCGGCCGCGTGCGCGCCATGTTCAACGACCAGGGCAAGAAGGTGAAGGAAGCCGGCCCCGCCATGCCGGTGGAAGTGCAGGGCTTCGAGGGCGTGCCCGAAGCGGGTGAGGAATTCGTGTGCGTGACGGACGAAAAGCTCGCCCGTCGCATCGCGGAAACCCGCGCCGTGAAGCAGCGCGAAAAGGAACTGGCCCGCGAATCCAAGGTTACCCTGGAAACGTTCCTGTCCCGCCGCGCCGACGACCAGGAAGCCCTGGTGCTCAACCTTGTCGTCAAGGCCGACGTGCAGGGCTCGCTGGAAGCCATCTCCGAGGCGCTGCGCAAGCTCAGCACCGAAAAGGTGCGCATCAACATCATCCACGGCGGGGCCGGGGCCATCTCCGAATCCGACATCCTGCTGGCTTCTGCCTCCGACGCCATCATCATCGGCTTCAACGTCCGTCCGACCGCCAAGGTCAAGGACATCGCCGAGCAGGAGAACGTGGACATCCGCTTCTACGACATCATCTACAAGCTTGTGGATGAAGTGAAGAGCGCCATGGAAGGCATGCTCGCCCCGGTGCAGCGCGAAGTGTACCTGGGCCAGGTGGAAGTGCGGCAGACCTTCAGCGTGCCCAAGGTGGGCACCATCGCTGGCTGCCACGTTGCGGACGGCAAGATCACCCGCAACGCCGGTGTGCGCCTGCTGCGCGACGGCGTGGTGGTCTACACCGGCAAGATCACGTCCCTCAAGCGCTTCAAGGACGACATGAAGGAAGTCATGAAGGGCTATGAATGCGGTGTGGGCCTTGAAAACTTCAACGACATCAAGATAGGCGACATCATCGAAGCCTTCGAAATGGTCGAAGAAGCCGCCACGCTGTAAGACAGGACAGACAACGATTGCCTCCGGCGGGCAGGGGGCGCAAGCCTCCTGCCCTGCCGATTTACTGGCGCGGGATTTGCCCGCGTGTTTCGTCAACGATGCGCCACGCGGCGCGGCACCCCCATGATCATCGGCGTGCTCACGGTGGAATTCGAGTTGCACGGCAACGATTCCCTGAAGGGGAAGCGGCGCATAGCCAGCAGCCTGAAAACGAAGGTGCGCAACACCTTCAACGTCTCCATCGCAGAGGTGCGCAACCAGGATTCCCTGACCCGGCTGTCGCTGGCCGTGGTTTCGGTAAGCAACAGCGAACGGCACCTGCAAAGCCGCCTCGACAAGTGCCTGGCCATGATGGAAGCCGTGTGTCCCGAAGAGATGACGTACAGCGATATTGAATTTTTCGCCGCCGAATAGGCGCGACGGGTCTTTCGCCTGCTGGCTGCGTCAAACGTCGCCACCCGGATCGGTCACGTACCGAAGAGTACGTTCCCTCCCGGCTGTCTTGTGTTCCTTGCCAGCAAACGAAAAACCCGCCGCGCTAAAGACAGGTGCCCCACTGGGGCAACGTCGCCCCCCCTTTGAAAAGTTTGGGGGGGAGGGATCCGGGGAGGGAAACCCTTACACGCTCTGCGGACGCCATCCGTAATGTTCGCGCAAGCGCTTACATGACGGCTGCCGCAAAAGGCCCCTCCCCGGCTCTTCCCCTGAAAACGCCCCCCGCAGGAACCCCACCATGACAGAAACCGCAGCCAGCATTGCCGCCATCATACGGTCGGAGGACGACATCCTTGTGGCCAGCCACGCCAACCCGGACGGCGACGCCGTGGGGTCCATGGCGGCGGTTGCGCACGTGCTGCGCGCGCTGGGCAAGCGGTTCCGGCTGTACAACACCAGCGGAGTGCCGCAGCAGTACGGCTGGGTGGACATGGGTGGTCCGGTGGCGCGCACCTGGGCGGAGCTGGGTGATTTCACCCCGCGCCTGGCGGTTATCCTGGACTGCGGCGACGCGCACCGCGTGGGCGGCGACCTGCAGGCGAAACTGCCGGAACTGCGCAGCGTGAACATCGACCATCATCAGGGCAATCCCATGTTCGGCACGGTGGGCAACTGGGTGGAGCCGCACTTGGCGGCCACCTGCCAGATGGCTGGCATGCTGGCGCGCGAGCTTGGCGTGCCCCTTTCCGGCCCCCTGGGCGAGGCGGTGTACCTGGGCATCTGCACGGACACCGGCAACTTCTGCTACGGCAGCACCAGCGGCGAACTGCTGGAACTGGCGGCGGAAATCGTCCGGCTGGGGCTTGCGCCCGGCCTGTTCCACGACCGGCTGGAAAACAACTGGTCCATCGGTCGCATGCGGCTGTGGGGCGCGCTGATGCAGGGCATAGAGCTGCACTGCGGCGGCGCCGTGGCGGTGTCGGTGATTACCGACGACATGTTCGCCCGACACGGCGCGAACAAGGACGATCTGGAAGGCTACGTTTCGCAATTGCGGCGCCTTGCCGGTGTGCGGGTATCGCTGATGGTGCGCGGCGACGGCGCGGGCCGCAGCAAGATCAGCCTGCGTTCGAGCGGCACCGATGACGTGCGCGTGGTGGCGGCGGCCTTTGGCGGCGGCGGGCACCGCAATGCGGCAGGGGCGGAACTGGACATGCTGCCGCACGAGGCCG
>NZ_VSMK01000272.1 GCF_011682075.1 Nitratidesulfovibrio liaohensis | reverse complement strand
GCGCGGGCCTGCCCGCCGCCACCGCGCAGGCCGCCGACCCGGTGAAGATCGGCGCGTTCTTCGCCCTGTCCGGCCCCACCGCGCCCGTGGGCACCCCCACCAAGCTGGTGGCCCAGATGTTCGTGGACAAGGTGAACAAGGAAGGCGGCATCAACGGCAGGCCCATCGAACTGGTGTTGGGCGACACCGAGGGCGACCCCACCAAGGCCGTGCTGACCTTCAAGCGCTTCGTCAGCGAGGAAAAGGTGGTTGCCGTCATCGGCCCCACCCGCACCGACGAAGGCATGGCCGTGAAGCGCCAGATCGAATCCTCCGGCATTCCCACGGTGATGACCGTGGGCGGCGACCCGGTGATCATGGAAGGCAAACTGGGCAACATGGATTTCGGTACCGCCCGGTCGGTCTTCAAGTCGCCCCAGCGGTCGTCCACGGCGGTGCGCAAGGTGCTGGGCTACCTGAAGAAGCATGAGCTGACCAAGGTGGCCCTGCTCATTTCCGGCGACAACTTCGGGCAGGACGGCGAACGCTGGCTGCGCTCGCTGGCGCCGGAATACGGCATCGAGATCGTGGGCACCGAGCAGTTCAAGCCCACCGACGTGGACATGAAGACCCAGCTTACCGCGCTGGCGGGCAAGGGTCCGCAGGCGGTGATCTGCTGGACCATCGGCCCCGCCGGGGCGCTCGTGTCCAAGAACCACCACGCCCTTGGCCTGACCATGCCCCTGCTGCAATGCCACGGCCTGCCCGACCCGGCCTACATCAAGCTGGCGGGCGAGGCGTCCGAGGGCGACCTGATGCCCGCCACCAAGCTGATGACCTGGGAAGCCCTGCCCGACAGCGACCCGCAGAAGAAGGTCATCGCCGAATTCGTGCGCCTGTACCGCGACGAGTACAAGTACGACGCGCAGTACCCCCTCAACACCCATTCCGGCTATGCATGGGACGCCTTGCTGCTGCTGGTGGAGGCCATGCGCAAGGTGGGCACGGAACCGGCCAGGGTGCGTGACGCGCTGGAAGCCACCAAGGGCCTGGTGGGCGTGAGCGGCGTGTTCACCCTTGGCCCGCAGGACCACAACGGCCTGGGCGAGGATTCCATGGTCATGCTGCAGGTCAGGGGCGGCAAGTTCGTGATGGTTGAGTAGGCGCGGTCGCCACGGCTGCGTATGCGGCGATGCAACATCACGGCGCGCGGGATGGCTGGTCCTTCCCGCGCGCTTTTTCGTCCGGATATCCCTTGCGACCATGCACGCCTGCGGGTGCCCCGGAAATCATCCCGCTGCAGGGCGGATGCCGAAGATGCCAAAGATGCCTGACGAATGCCGTGACCAGGGACCGACTGGCGCCATTCTAACGGGTTTGCGCATATTCTCCGGAGTGGGCATAGAATGCCAGACCAGAGGGAGGGCGGTACATGGCGCGCGGCAACAGGCGACAGACCTCCGGACCGTCGGTGACGGCGGGGGCCGGGACGGACCGGAGCGAAGCGGGGCGAAAGCCCTTGCGTGGGCGCCATGCCTCTTCGGTCGGCCAGCCCGATGCGCCCGATGCGCCCGATGCCCCCGGTGCCCCCGGTGCGCACAAGGTCTGCAATTCCGCTGCTTCTCCCGCTTCCCCGGCACCCTCCGCATCTTCCGTATCCTCCGATGTTTTGGATGTGCCCTTTTTCGCGGCGTCATCCGGCTCGTCCGGAGTTGGCCTGTCCGGGCCAGACTCGTTCGGGCCAGACTCGTCCGGGCCAGACTCGTTCGGGCCAGACTCGTTCGGGCCAGGTTCGTCGGGGGGGCATGCCTGCGACCCTCCGGCGTCCCTGTCCTTCGGCGTATCGCTGTACGAGCAGTTGTTTCGGTTCCATTCGGCGGTGATGCTGCTGGTGGACGCGGAAACGGGCTGCCTCATCGAAGGCAACCCGGCGGCATCCGCCTTCTATGGCTACCCGGACGGGGTGCTGTGCGGCATGTCCATCAACGACATCGGCACACTGGGACCGGCAGAGCAGGCCCGGCGGCTGGCCGAACTGCGCGAGGGACGGCTGACGTGTTTCACCTCGCGCCATCGCCTGGCCTCTGGCGAGGTGCGCGACGTCGAAGTGCATTCCGTGCCGGTGCGGCTGTTCGAACGCACCCTGCTGTACACCATCATCCACGACATCACCGACCGTGTTCACGCCGAGGAAGCCCTGCGCCGCAGTGAACAGCACCTGGAAATGGTCATGGACGGGGCGGGCATCGGCAGTTTCAGCTGGCACGCGCTCACCGACGAGGTGGGCTGCGACACCCGCTGGGGCGATGTGCTGGGTCTTGGCCGGGTGGAATGCGCGCCCATGATGGCGTCGTGGCGCAGCCTGGTGCATCCGGACGACCTGCCGGGGCTGGAAAGGGCGCGGCAGCGGCATCTTTCCGGGGTAACCCTCCGTTACGAGGCGGAATACCGCGTACAGGGGGCGGACGGAGCGTGGCGCTGGATTCAGGAAACCGGTCGGGTGGTGGAACGCGGCGGCGACGGCCTGCCCCTGCGGGTGGCGGGCATCGTGCGCGACGTGTCCATCCGGCGGCGTGCGGAAGAGGACCGGCGGCGGCTGTTCAACCTGTCGCCGGACCTGATGTGCGTGGGCGACATGGACGGTTACTTCCGCGAACTGAATCCCGCCTGGCAGGAGGTGCTGGGCTGGTCCAAGGAAGAATTGCTGGACCGTCCGTGGGTGGCGCTGGTGCACCCCGACGACCGCGCCGCCACCATGCAGGGCATGGACACGCTGCGCGAGCGCGGCGTGATCACCAACGTGGAGAACCGCTACCTGTGCCGCGACGGTACGTGGCGCTGGATATCCTGGAATTCTGCCTTCGTGCCCGAACAGGGGCTGATCTACGGCGTGGGGCGTGACGTCACGGCGCTGCGACGCATGGTGGAAGAGTTGCGCACCAGCGAGGCGCGCCTGCGGGCCATGGCGGCCACGGTGCCGGGGGTGGTGCTGCAATGGCGCGAGGTGTTCGGCGACCGGCGGTTCACCTACGTCAGCCCGCGCAGCCACGAGATACTGGGCGTGCCCCCCGAACTGTTGTTGCAGGACTGGCGCGCCCTGCCGGTGCATCCGGCGGACCGTATGGTATGGGAGCTTTCGCTGCGCGATGCGGCGGAACGACGCGGGGACTGGATGTTCGAAGGGCGGCTGGTGCTGCCCGGCGGCGAGATGCGCTGGTGGCGGGGCGAGGCCAGGCCCGTGGATGCCGGGCAATCCGGCGCGGCGGATTTGTGCGAGGAACCCGGCATCGTCTACTGCGGCATCATCACCGATACCACCGAACACCGCGAGGCGCAGGAACGGCTGCGCCAGCTGGCCACCACCGACGGGCTGACCGGCCTGGCCAACCGCAGGCGGTTTCTGGAGGCGCTGGAACACGAGGTGCAGCGCCACCGTCGTTACGGCACCCCCCTGGCCCTGATCTCCATCGATGTGGACCGCTTCAAGCGGGTCAACGACACCTGGGGCCATGCCGTGGGTGACGAGGTGCTCCGTGCGCTGGCCGCCATCTGCCGGGCAGAGGTGCGTGACGTGGACACCGTGGGGCGCATCGGCGGCGAGGAGTTCGCCGTGCTGCTGCCGGATACCGCCCCGGAAGAAGCCTTGGCTGTGGCGGAACGGCTGCGGGCGGGCGTGGAGTCGGCACCGCTGCTGACCGCCGCCGGGCCGCTTTCCGTCACCCTGAGCCTGGGCGTGGCCGCAAGCCCCCCGTGC
>NZ_VSMK01000271.1 GCF_011682075.1 Nitratidesulfovibrio liaohensis | reverse complement strand
GCCCTCGCCGCGCTGCGCCCCGCCGCTGCTCCAGCGGCGATTCTGGTCCTCCACGCCGCCGTTGGCGGCGCGCGCCAGCATCACCCGGTTGCGGCCCGCCTCCTTGGCTGCGTACAGCGCCGAATCCGCTCGGCGCAGGATGTCATCGAACGCCGTGTCACCCGGCATGTGCAGGGCAAGACCGATGCTCACCGTGCAGCGCAACCGCTGCCCGCTGAACGGCACGTCCATTTCCTCCACGGCCCGGCGCAGCCGCTCGGCGGCCACCAGCGCATCGTCCAGGTCCGTTTCCAGCAACACCGCCGCGAATTCCTCGCCGCCCAGCCGCCCGAGGATGTCGGTATCGCGCAGGGCCTGCTGGCAGGCCTGCACGCAGCCCAGCAGCACGGCGTCGCCCGCATGATGGCCGAAGCGGTCGTTGACCCGCTTGAAGCGGTCCAGGTCCAGCATCAGCACGGCCAGCGGACGCCCGTAGCGCACGGCCCGGCCCATTTCGCGTTCCGCGTCCACGAAGAACTGCCGCCGGTTGCGGATGCCCGTCAGGGGGTCTGTGGTGGCCTCGCGCATCAGGGCCTGTTCCAGCCGCTTGCGGTCGGTGATGTCCCGCGCGATGCTGAGCACCACGGGTTTGCCGTCGAAATCGAGCATTTTGGCGTGGATCTCCACGGGCAGGACCGTGCCGCCCCGAGTGCGATGGGCCGATTCGAAGGTCAGCGACCCTTCTTCGCGCAATTGCCGGATGCGCTCCTCCACCAGCTCGGCGAATTCCTCGGCGTCCAGTTCGCGCGGGGGCATCGTCAGCAATTCACGCCGGGTGTAGCCCAGACGGCGGCAGGCCACCTCGTTCACGTCCAGAAAGCGCCCCTCGGGGTCGTGCAGGAAGATGGCGTCGGCGGCGGCCTCGAACAGCAACCGGTAGTGCGCCTCGGACCGCTGGCGCGCCGCTTCCGCCGCCCGGCGCTGGGTGACATCCTGTGCCACCCCGATGATGGTGTCGCCGTCCAGCTTGCCGGAATACTCGAACCACACCGTGGAGCCGTCGCGGCGGCGCATCTCCACCTCGATGTTGCGGAATTCTCCCCGGCGCAACAGCGTGGTCACCATGCGGCCGCGCGCCTCCGGGTCCACGTACCATTCGGTGGAACGCATCTTTTCCATGAATTCCGCGCGGTCCGTCCAGCCGTACATTTCGATGATCCTGCCGTTGGCCTCAAGGAATCTGCCATCGGGGATGCGGGTACGGAAAATGCCCACCTGGGCGTTCTCGAACAGGGCACGGTAGCGCCGTTCGCTTTCCTCCTGGGCCTGCTGGGCCGCGCGCTGCTCGTTGATGTCCACGATGATGGCCAGGGCAGCCTCCACCTCGCCGTCCGGCCCTTCCAGCGGCGACGCGCTGATGTCGGTCCACAGGTAGCCGCCGTCCTTGCCGCGCAGGCGGTGTTGCAGGCGGCTGGTGGTCTGGGTGCGGTCCAGCAGGCCGGCCAGGGTGGTGGCGGCCAGGGTGGTCTCGTCGTCGTGCATGAACCGGCTGAAATGCTGGCCGCGCATCTCGTCGGTGGCGTAGCCCAACATGCGCGCGCAGGCATCGTTGACCCGCACCAGCAGGCCGAAGCGGTCCAGCAGTACGATGCCCACCGAGGCGGTGCTGAAGATGCCCCGGAACAGTTCCTCGCTGCGGGCCAGGGCCAGCCGCTGACTGACGGCGGCGGTGATGTCCATGTGCGTGCCCACCACCCGTGCGGGTGAACCGTCCTCGCGCCGGGCCAGCACCCGGCCCCGCGCCAGCATCCACTTCCAGCCGCCGTCCTTGGTGCGCAAGCGGAACTGCACCTCGAACTGGCCCACCCCGCATGCGGCCACCGCATGCGATACCGCCGGGTCCGGCAGGCACAGGGCGGCGGTGACCTCGCCGAGGTCGTCAGGGTGCATCAGGTCGCGCAGGGCATCGTGGGTGCATTCGAATTCGCCGGGCAGGTACCCCAGCATCGCGTAGTAGCGCGGGCTGCAATACAGCTCGCCGGTCTCGAAATTCCAGTCCCAGTGGGCTTCGCTGGCGGCGTCCAGGGCCAGTTTCAGCCGTTCCTCGCTACGCTTCAGGGCTTCCTGCGCGCGCACTTCGACGGTGACGTCCTCGAACAGCCACACACTGCCCCAGGCCCGCCCGTACTCGCCGCGCAGCGTCCGATGGGTGCGCCGCAGCACGCGGCCATCGGCCAGCAGCACCGAATGCACGCCGTTTCCGCCGGGGGTTCGCGCCGGAACGACCAGCGCATCGGGGGCGGTTGTACCGGGAAATACCGCCAGGCCCGCCTCGTCATCGGGCAGGATGCTGGTGATGGTGGCGGGGTCACTCAAGCGGTCAGCCAGCAGGGCGCGCACCTCGGCCAGCGGACGGCCCACCAGGCCGGGCACATCCACATCGATGTCCCACAGTTTCGAAAAGCGGCGGTTGACCCGCGCCACCAACCCACGGATGTCCACGGTCAACGCGGCGGAAGGCAGGGTATCCTGCTGCGCGCCGAACAAGGCGTTCTCGTAGGCCAGGGCCAGGGTTTCCTCCACCTGGCCGTGAAAATCGTCCACAATGCCCCGGTGCATCTCCGAAACGGGCCACTGGCGTGTCTCCAGCAGGCACAGGGTACCGTACAACTGCCCGTCAGGCAGTTGCAGGGGGTAGCCCAGATAGGCCACAAAGCCCGCCTGCACCATGGGGCTGTTGCGCCAGCGCGGGTCGTCCAGGGCGTTCTGCACGTAAACCGACTTCCCCGCCTCGATGACCGCGTCGCAGTACGTGCCGCCGGACATGGTGGCAATGTGCATGCCCGGCACCAGCGGGTTGCCTGCCGTATTGCTGGACAGCAGCACCGAAAGCCCCCCCGGATACCGCCGCATGATGGCCGCCGCGCGGATGCCCAGCAGCCGCGCCAGGGTGTCCAGCGACCGCTGCCAACGGTTCCGTGTCCGTTCACTTATGTTGATGAAGTCCATATGCCCCCCTTGCGGCCCTGATTCGCATCGTCAGCCGTGCCGCCCCGGACTCTTGCGTCCGTGGCCCCCTCCCCGCTGGGGTGATGCACTCCCCGTACCGAACGACGGGTACAGGCCCATGATGCAGCATACCACGCCACGGTGCGGATTGCACGCGCAATGACGTCGGCAAGGCATCACTTTCCGTCTTGCCGTACTTCTTCTACATGCCCCGCCGCCGATACACGGCCAGCACCAGCCCCTCCACCAGCAAAAACAGCGTCACGGGCACCACGAGAAAGACCAGCGACAGCATGGCCGCAAGCCCCCTGTCCGGCGATTGCAACACGGCGAACAAGTACCCGGTGAACGACGGAACAACCCCGCCCCCCACCAGTTGCACCAGAAAATAGTCGGAAAAGGCCACCAGAAACACCACCGATCCGCCCGCCACGGCGGCGGGCAGCAGCAGCGGCAGTTCCACGGCCAGCAGGCGCAGCAGCGGACCGGCACCCAGATTGGCTGCGCAATGGCCGTAGTCCTGCCCCATGGTTTCGAAGCCGGAGGCCAGCGCCCGCAGCATGTACGGGTACGACACCACCGACAGCACCAGCACCACGCCCGCCGGAGTATCCGCCAGGCCAAGGCGCACCAGGGTGCCGTACAGTCCAAGGGCAAAGCCCATGGCGGGCAGCAGGGCCGGGGCCAGCAGCAGCCCCTCCAGCGCCGCCCGCCCGGGGAACCGCCCAAAGGCCAGCAGCCGCGCCGGGG
>NZ_VSMK01000270.1 GCF_011682075.1 Nitratidesulfovibrio liaohensis | reverse complement strand
GAGTGCGACGCGGTGCTGGTGCACGATGCGGCCCGGCCCTTTGCCACGGCGGCATTGTCCAACGCCGTGCTCGACGCGCTGGCGGCGGGCGCGCCGGGGGTGGTGCCGGGCGTGGCAGTGACGGATACCATCAAGCAAACGGACAACGGCGTGATCACTCACACCCCGGACAGATCGGGGCTGGTGGCGGTGCAGACCCCACAGGGCTTTGCGCTGTCCGCCCTGCGCGATGCCCATGAACGCGCCCGCGCCGAGGGCTGGACCGTCACCGACGACGCCGCCCTGCTGGAGCGCTGCGGCCTTGCCGTGCGCGTGGTGGCCGGAGAGGTCGCCAACGCCAAGATCACCACGCCGGAGGACCTGACCATGCTGGAAGATGCCGGCACCGCCCGCGCCCCGTGGGAGGCCCGCAACGGGCAGACGCGCCTGATCCCCTGCACCGGCTGGGGCTACGACGTGCACCGTTACGTGCAAAAGGAAGAGGCCGGGAGTTCTGGCCAGCCCGGTCGCCCCATGAAGCTGGGCGGCGTACCCATTCCCGGCGGGCCGGAGGTGGTGGCCCATTCCGACGGCGACGTGCTGCTGCACGCCCTTGCCGATGCCCTGCTGGGGTGCATCGGCGGCGGCGACATCGGTCAGCATTTCCCGGATACCGACGCCGCGCTGGACAACGCCAACTCTGCCGTCCTGCTGGACGAGGTGCTGGGCCTGACCCGCGCCGCCGGGCTGGAAATCACCAACGTGGACCTGACCGTCATCGCCCAGGTGCCCCGGCTGGCCCCGTGGCGCGAGCAGATCCGCCGCAATGTCTGCCGACTGCTGGCCCTGGACGAGGCCATGGTGAACGTGAAGGCCACAACGGAAGAAAAGCTGGGCTTCACTGGCGAAAAGAAAGGGCTGAAGGCTGTCGCCGCCGTGACCGGCCTGCGCCCCGTGCGGACAGGCCGCCCCGGTGATTCCGGCGAAGCCGGGGACACAGGCGCCACCGACGGCGCCTGAGCGGACACGGGGCCGGGCAGAAATACCGCGCCGCCGGATACGCATTCGCCCGCCGGGTACGCATTTGGCGCGGCAGGCACGCATTGGACACGGGATGCCCTTTTCCCCGTGCCATGGGACTTGCGCGGGCGGGGGCCGCATAGTACAAATCCGAAGGTTTGCCTTCCATCCCCTTGAACACACGAACAATACGGGCCAGCGCCAGCGCCCGTGCGCCGCATGTGCCTTGCCGGGCCGGGCGGAACGCGCGGAATGACGTGGCGGCCACGGTCCGCCACCACGTATGACCGAAACCACACCCCTCGCCGATTTCCCCTGGTTGGCCAGCTACGATGCGGGCGTACCCGCCAACATCAGCTACGAAACCTTTCCGCTGTTCACCCTGCTGGACAGGGCCGCGGAACGCACACCCCGCCGCACGGCCATCGCCTTCCGCAACTACCGCATCAGCTACGCCAAGCTGCGCCAACTGGCGGAGGTCATGGCCGCCAACCTGCGCGCCCAGGGCGTGCGGCGCGGCGACAAGGTGTCGATCATGCTGCCCAACCTGCCGCAGACGGTCATTGCCTTCTGGGCGGTGCTGAAGGCGGGTGGCGTGGTGGTGATGACCAACCCGCTGTACATGGAAAAGGAACTGGTCCACCAGATCCACGATTCCGGCGCGCGGTTCATGATCGCCCTTGACCTTGTGTGGCCCAAGATAGAGCCGCTGCGCGACAAGCTGGGCATCGACAAGTATTTCCTCACCCGCATCGGCGACGGGTTGGCCTTCCCGCTCAACTTCCTGTACGCCTTCAAGGCCAAGCGCGAAGGCACCTGGCGCGACCTGCCCTTTGACGGCAGGCACGTGCTGCCGTGGAAAAGCCTGCTCAAGGGCAAGACACGCCATTCCACCACCACGTGCAGCCCCACCGAAGACCTGGCCGTGCTGCAATACACCGGCGGCACCACGGGCATTTCCAAGGGGGTCATGCTGACGCACCACAACATGTCGGTGAACGTGCAGCAGATCACCACGATTTTGGGCGATGCCCGCGACATGGACCACTGTTTCCTGGGGCTGATGCCCTACTTCCATGTCTACGGGCTGACCACCTGCCTCACCCTGCCCACGGCCCTGGGGGCCACCATCGTGCCTTTCCCGCGCTATGTCCCGCGCGACGTGCTGGTGGGCATCCAGAAGCACAAGCCCACCATCTTCCCCGGCGCGCCTTCCATCTACATTTCGCTGATGCAGCAGAAAGAGGTGGGCGACTACGACCTGACCTCCATCCGCTACTGCATTTCGGGCTCTGCCCCCATGCCGGTGGAACACATCAAGCGGTTCCGGGAGCTTACCGGGGCGCAAGTCATCGAGGGCTTCGGCCTGACCGAGGCCTCGCCGGTCACCCACCTGAACCCCATCCACGGGGTCAGCAAGGCCGGGTCCATCGGCATCCCCTTTCCGGACACCGAGGCGCGTATCGTGGACATGGAGGTGGGCCAGGTGCCGCTGCCCGCGGGCAAGGTGGGCGAACTGATCATCCGCGGCCCGCAGGTCATGAAGGGCTACTGGAACCGCCCGGACGAAACCGCCAACACCCTGCGCAACGGCTGGCTGTACACCGGCGACATCGCCATCATGGACGAGGACGGCTACTTCACCATAGTGGACCGCAAGAAGGACATGTTCCTGGTGGGCGGCTACAACGTCTACCCGCGCGAGATCGACGAGGTGCTGCACGAGCACCCCAAGATCAAGGAAGCGGTGACCGTGGGCGTGCCCCACCCCACGCGCGGCGAGATGATCAAGGCCTTCGTGGTGGTCAAGCCCGGCGAGAAGCTGACCAAGGCGGAGGTGGTGGCCCACTGCCGCGAAAAGCTGGCCAGCTACAAGGTGCCCAAGCAGGTGGAATTCCGCGACGACCTGCCCAAGACCGTGGTGGGCAAGGTGCTGCGCCGCATCCTGCGCACCGAGGAAGAAGAGAAGCTGAAGGCGGAGCTGGCCGCGTCGCCTGCTGCCGCCGCTTCCGACGACGACGGCGCGCAGTAGGGCGACAGGCCTGCCTGCCCCTCTGCTCCCTCTCCCCTGACGGGCAGGCTGCGGCTTCCGGCATTACCCCACGCCCCACAAGGTAAAGGAACAGACATGCGACTGCTGCTGCAACGGGCGCGCCGGGGATCGGTGGCGGTGGCCGGTGAAACCGTGGCCGCCATCGGACCGGGGCTGGTGGTGCTGGCGGGCTTTGGCCCGCGCGACACCGCCGCGCTGCCCGGCGAGCCCCGCTGGGCGGGCATGATCGACAAGCTGCTGGATCTGCGCGTGTTCCCCGACGATGCGGGAAAGATGAACGTGGGCCTGCGTGAATGGCCCGTTCCCGCCGACATGCGCGATGTGGAGGCCAGCGGCATCGGTTCCGGGGGCACCTTGGGCCAACTGCTGCTGGTACCCCAATTCACCCTGCACGCCGACTGCCGCAAGGGCCGCCGCCCGTCGTTTTCCGCCGCCGCGCCGCCCGCGGTGGCCGAGCGCCTGTTCGACCAACTGGCCACCGATATTGACGCACGCCTGCCGGGGCGGGTACGCTGTGGCATCTTCGCAGCCGACATGGACGTCTCCCTCGTCAACTGGGGGCCGGTGACCATCTGGCTGAGCGACGACGACCTCTTTCCGGAGCGGCGACCACCCCATGGCGGCGGATGACATCACCCTTCTCATCGCCGCGCCCTCGCCGCTGACGCGTGAGGCGCTGCGCCGCCTGCCCGGCACGGGCCGCACCGTGCTGCGCGCCGCCACCCTGGCCGAGGCGCTGGCC
>NZ_VSMK01000269.1 GCF_011682075.1 Nitratidesulfovibrio liaohensis | reverse complement strand
GGCGAGGACGGCCCCGGCGTGGCCGAGGCCTTGGGCCTGTTGGAACGGGCGCTGGACGGGCTGGCCCGTCTGCACGGCCCAACGGTGGGCGACAGCGCCGATGCCGCCCCCAGCGCCCAGCCCAACTGGTCCGAAGACGTGGCCGCCATCTCCGCCTTCCGGCAGGGGCTGTCCGACCTGGAACGACGCCTGCGCCGTCGCCCCGCCCCCGCCGCATCCGACGGTGACGACGACATGGACGTTGAAGCCATCGAAAAGCGGCTGTACGAACTGGCCCAGCTGAAGCGCAAGCTGCGCCGCACCCTGGACGAGATCGTGGACCTGCGCCGCGAGATCGAGGAAAATCTTTCGTTTCTCGATGCCTGCCGACTGGACCTGCGCACCCTGGAGCGCGAGGAAGAGGCCCTGAAAGAACAGCTGTGCGCCCTGCTGGCGGAGCTGAACCCCGCCCGGCACGAGGCCGCCGCCCGGCTGACCCAGGCGCTGGAGGGCGAACTTGCCGGCCTGGGCTTTTCCGAGCATGTTCGCGTGGCCTTCGACTTCGCCCCGCACGAACCGTGGCCCGGCTGCGTGGAGGACCGGGCGCGCCTGATGTGGGTGCCCAACCCCGGCCAGCCGCCGCAGCCGCTGGACCGCATTGCCTCCGGCGGCGAACTTTCGCGCTTTCTGCTGGCGGTGGTGGGGCTGATGGCCCGTGACGAAACCGCCACGCTGATCTTCGACGAAGTGGATTCCGGCGTGGGCGGGCTGACCCTGAACCGGGTCTCGGACCGGCTGGCCGCGCTGGCCGGGCGCAGGCAGGTGATTCTGATTACCCACTGGCCACAGTTGGCCGCACGCGCCGGACGGCACTTCCAGGTCAGCAAGGAAGTGGCGGACAATGCCACCTTCACCCTGTGCCGCAGGCTGGACGGCGAAGACATCCGCAAGGAACTGGCCCGCATGGCGGGGGGCGGCGGACAGGGCGAAGCCATGGCCCGAGAGCTGATTTCATGATATCGGGCGAAAAGTGACGCCATGATATCCGGTTGACAATCCGCCCGCCAGCGGCCAGAGACATGGAGCGCCCCCATGTGCGAATGGGGGATTACACCCAGTTTCGCACCCGCAGAACACCGCCCGCAGGAACCAGTCATGATCGACGCGCGCAACCACGAACCATCACAAGGCCCGCCGCCTGATGAACGTCTGGCCGCGTATGTGGCCTGCCTGGCCGCCACCAAGGACCGCCGCGCCGTGCGCGAGGTGGTGGAGCGCGAGGTGCTGCTCTGCCTCATCCGCACCAACAGCGACCGCATCAATGAATACCCGCTGCTGGAAACGCAACAGCGGTCCATTATCGAAATCGTGGCCGCGCGCGGTGCCGTGGACCCACTGCACGGGCACATCCGCAAGCTGGTGGGTGAATTCGTGGCCCTGCTGGGGCAGTACGCCAAGCCCGGCGGGGGCGATTCCAGCCAGCTGCGCACCCGGCTGGTGAACACCGAAACCCAGTTGCTGAAATGCGTGCAGGGCGTGGTGTACACCACCGCCCTGTGCACCGACAACTTCATCGAAACGCTGGTCCGCGCCTACGGCGAAGAAGCCCTTGGCCCCTCGGACGCGGTGACCGAATCCACGGAACTGGACGAGCAGTACTGGCGCAAGCACTTCGAACATTTCGTGGTGCGCATGGTGGACGAGGCCTACGACGCCATCATGACGCAGGAAGCGTTCACCCTTTCCAAGGAACGATCGCTGCTGGTCATCCGCTACCCCTTTGACGCCCTGCTGGAACGGCTGTGCCGCACGCCGAAACCGCTGGACAAGACGCGGGTGCAGACCCTGTTCGAATTCGAGACGCGCGACTTCGCCAGCCGCAAGGCGCGCAAGCTGGTGCACGACATTCTGCAAGGCATGGCCGCCCGGCCCGACTACCCCTTTGCCTCGGGCGACATCGACTTCATCAGCCAGATCGTGTGCATAGACCCCGCAGCAAAGGAAATGGAAAAGCTGCAAACCCTGCTGCTGTCCGGTGGCCTGACGGGTGACGCCACGGGCGGCGCGTCAGGCGATGCATCCGGCACGGAAAGCGGGGCGCCCTCATCGCCCGTAGCGCCCGCGCCACCCGCTCCTGAAGTCAACGCCGAGCAGGTGCAGTTCCTGCGCGAACAGGTGGTGGGCATGGCATGCAGCGTGGCCATTACCCTGAACCTGCTGCGCGAGGACTTTTTGCGGGCACTGGACGGCTTCTCACCCAAGGAAACGGCCATCGTCCGCCGCACCCTGGGCGACTTTTCGCTGCCGTGCCTGGGCAGGGCCCTGCAAGCCCTGTTGGAATTCCAGTTCGTCACCCTGCTGCGCCGCCGCGCGGGCGAAGACATGGGCAAGATCCACATCCGCACCCGCAAGGAACGACGCACCTCGGTGGCCGCCGTGGAGACCCTGTTCGATTCCGGGCTGACGCGCATCCGGCGCAACAAGTTGTGGCAGCCGGACCCCGGCAGAACCAGCATGCTGCTGTTCCGCCCGCAGACGGCCACCGATCTGGAATCGCTGCTGCATCTGTTGCAGATAGAGCCGCAACTGGCCCGCGAAATCGGATCGCTGTGGACCGACGCCTCGTACCGGGTGGAATTTGCCCTGTACATCAGCCTGGACCTGCTGTCGCGCTCCACCACCAACCTGAACCAGCGCCTGGCCGAGCTGCTGTCCCGCTTCGGCATCACCCGGCTGTAGCCGGGGCATGGCGGTCCCGTCGGCTGGCCTGCGCGGGCCTGGCATCTGCGAACGTACCCGCAAGGTTTCGACCAGTCCCGGCAGCCATGACGAAAAGACCGCAGACGCAATCGGCCCGGACCTCCCCATCATGCACAAATAGCCGCCCCGGAGAGATACCTCCGGGGCGGCGTTGTGTTGATGTGTTGGTAGACGGAAGGCGGCGGCTAGTCTTTGTCGTCCTTCGTGTCCTTCGTGTCCTTCACGTCCTTTGCGGGCTTGCCCGGCTTGCCCAGCTTGCGCGGCTTGGCGGGCGCGGGTTTGGGAGACTTGGGCCCAGGCGCACCAGCATTGGCTGATTCCGCCTTGGGGGAATCAGCTCTCGCAGGTACGGCCTTGGCGGACGCGGGCTTGCCTTTTGCGGGCTGTGCCCCCTTGGCGGAACCGTTGCCGGAGGCCTTGCCCCTGCCCGACTTGTCCACATCGGGCTTGTCCCGGCCAGACTTCTCCGTTCCAGCCTTGCCAGCATTCCCTGACCGGCGGGGCGTATTTCCAGCATTCCCCCTCTTGGCAGCCGGGCCTGCGATCTCCGTGCCCGGTGCGGGCCTGTCGGAAGCCGCACCATGCGTGACTGCATCTGCGCCGACCTTCGCGGGGGTGGCGGCCACGCCGCTGTCCTTGGACTTTGCGGAGGAGGTGGCGGGAGACTTGGCTGGTGTCTTTTCCCCGTCGCCAGCGCGTTCCTTGCCGCCGGATTTCACCGGGGAGGGCACCTTGTCCCCACGCGTCCTGGCCTTGGCGTCGCCGTCCTTGCCACGGTTGGCCGAATCCGGCTTTGCCGGTGCTTGCCCAAAGACACTGCCGCCCTTCTTCGCGGCACCGTCCATGCGTTCGGAAGCGGGTGCTGCGGCGGCACGCCCCTTGCCATGCTGCGAGGTCTTTCGTCCACGGCGCGGGGCGTTTTCCAACGGTTCCGGAATGGGCATCGGCATCGGATCATCCAACCCGGGATCGGTGGCCGCACGCGCACGGGCCTTGCGGGCGGCGCGTTCGTCCATGGCCCCAGCCCCGGCGGGCGCTGCGGCCACGCTGTCGGCCT
>NZ_VSMK01000268.1 GCF_011682075.1 Nitratidesulfovibrio liaohensis | reverse complement strand
GGCGGCCTTTGGCGGCGGCGGGCACCGCAATGCGGCAGGGGCGGAACTGGACATGCTGCCGCACGAGGCCGCGCGGGCCGTGCTGGCGGCCATTCCCGCGCAGCTTGCGCCCTGCGGCAAAGAGGCATAAGGTATATGGCTGTCCTGCCAGCGCAGCAGCATGGCCTTCTGGTGCTGAACAAGCCCCAGGGGCCCACCTCGGCCCAGTGCATCGCCAGGGTGAAACGGCTTGGCCAGAAAAAGATCGGGCACGCGGGCACCCTCGACCCCATGGCGAGGGGGGTGCTCCTTGTGCTGTTGGGGCATGCGACAAAAATTTCCGGCCACCTGATGGCCGACGGCGAAAAGGTGTATCTTGGCACCCTTCGCCTTGGCACCACCACCGATACGTGGGACGCGGAAGGCAGCGTGACGGCCACCGCCCCGTACGACCACGTGACCCCGGACGACATCCGGCGCGAGGTGGAAAACTGGCTGGGCAGCACCGAACAGGAGGTGCCGCCCTACTCCGCCGCCAAGCATCAGGGGCAGCCCTTGTACAAGCTGTCCCGGGCCGGGCGCGAGACGCCGGTAAAGACGAAGACCGTCGAAATTTCGCGGGCACAGGTCGTATCGTGCGACCTGCCGTTCGCGACCTTCCGGGTAACGTGCAGTTCCGGCACCTACATACGGTCCCTGGCCCACAGCTTGGGGATGCGTTTAGGGTGCGGCGCCATGCTTACGGAACTGACCCGGGAGTACAGTCACCCGTTCGGTATTGACGAGGCGCACGAGCTTGATGCCGTGCTCGCCGAGCCCGAGCGGTTGCCGGAGCGGGTCATACCCGTCACGCGAGCCCTGCCCCACTGGCCCAAGCTGCGCATCGGCGCGGCGCAGGAGGCGGCGGTACGCAACGGGACGGCCCTGCCTTACGAGCCCGAGGCCATGGCGCAACTGCCATTTGCCGAAGGGCTGAAGGCCATCATGCTCGCTCCGGACGACACGCCCGTGGCCCTGGCCGAGACGCGCATCGTGAACGCGCAGCCGGTCTGGACCGTGCTTCGGGGACTGTGGAGTCAATAACATCCACTTTGGAGGATACAGCTGTGGTCATGGACGTCGATCAGAAGAAGAGCATCATTGATGTGCACGCCAAGCATGAAGGCGACACCGGTTCGCCCGAAGTGCAGGTTGCCCTGCTCACCGCCCGCATCGAACAGCTCACCGGGCACTTCAAGACGCACAAGAAGGACTTTCACTCGCGTACCGGCCTGCTGAAGATGGTCGGTCAGCGTCGCAAGCTCCTCAAGTACCTGAAGGCCAAGGACGTTCAGCGCTACCGTGCGCTGATCGAAAAGCTCGGCCTCAGAAAGTAATCCGCCATCGGCAGGGCCCGCCGTCGCGTGACGGCGGGCCCTGCGCGATGCGCATGGGCGACGAGTCGCCCCCAACACGCAGCGTGAAGGGGGGTCCGGGAAGAGCGCCATGCCGGTAGCCGCAACTGCCGCCTCCGGCCCCACCATGATGACCCGACCGGGCACATCCTGCTCGCAGCAGGAGCGCAACAGGGTCACATCATGGCCTTCTCCCCGGAATCCCCTTCGCTGAACCGAAGAGGTACGCAACAATGCAGAGCGTTTTCAACGCTACCCGCGTCTCCGCCATGGTTGGCGGAAAAGAAATCATCCTTGAGACCGGTCGTCTCGCCAATCAGGCGCACGGCGCGGTCTGGGTGCAGTGCGGCGGCACCGTGGTGCTGGTCACCGCGTGCACCCAGCCCATGGAACGCGACATGGGCTTTTTCCCGCTGACGGTGGACTACTCCGAAAAGATGTACGCCGCCGGCCGCATTCCCGGCAGCTTCTTCCGCCGCGAAATCGGTCGCCCCAGCGAACGCGAGACCCTGGTTTCGCGCCTCATCGACCGCCCGGTGCGCCCGCTGTTCACCAAGGGCTTCCGCGATGAAGTGCAGATTCTCGCCAACGTCATTTCCGCCGACCAGGAAAACGACAGCGACGTGCTGGCCCTTACCGGTGCCTCCGCCGCGCTGAGCATCTCGCCCATTCCCTTCGAAGGTCCTGTGGCGGGTGCGCGCATTGGCCGCGTGAACGGCGAATTCGTGCTGAACCCCACCCTGAAGGAAATGGAAGGCAGCGACCTTGCCATCGTCATCGCCGCCTCGCGCGATTCCGTGGTGATGGTGGAAGGCGAAGCCCAGTTCGTGCCCGAAGACGTCATCGTGGCCGCCCTGGAATGGGCCCACAAGGAAATCCAGCCGCTCATCGACGCCCAGCTCAAGCTGGTGGAACTGGTGGGCAAGGCCAAGATGACCGTGACGCCCCCGGTGGAAAACACCGAGCTGAAGGCCCGCGTCGAAGAACTGGCCACCGCCGAACTGGACAAGGCCCTGCGCATCCCTGAAAAGATGGCCCGCAAGGACGCCCGCAAGGCCGTGAAAGAAAAGGTGCTCGAAGCCCTGCTGGCCGACCCGGCCCTGGCCGAGAACCCCAACCTTGGCCGCGAAGTGGGCGACATGCTCGGTTCGCTGGAAAAGGTGCTGGTGCGCCGCCGCATCCTGAAGGAAGGCACCCGCATCGATGGCCGCGACACCAAGACCGTGCGCCCCATCCTGATCGAAGCGGGCCTGCTGCCCCGCGCCCACGGTTCCGCCCTGTTCGCGCGCGGCGAAACCAAGTCGCTGGTGGTGGCCACCCTTGGCAGTTCCACCGACAGCCAGCGCATGGATTCGCTGGTGGGCGACGTGACCAAGAAGTTCATGCTGCACTACAACTTCCCCGCCTACTCGGTGGGCGAAGTGAAGATGTCGCGCGTGTCCCGCCGCGAAATCGGCCACGGCGCCCTTGCCGAAAAGGCGCTGAAGCCGGTGCTGCCCCTTGACGATTCCTTCCCCTTCACGCTGCGCGTGGTGGCGGAAACCATGGAATCCAACGGCTCCTCGTCCATGGCCGCCGTGTGCGGCGGCAGCCTTTCGCTGATGGACGCGGGCGTGCCCGTCACCGCCCCGGTGGCTGGCGTGGCCATGGGCCTGATCAAGGAAGAGGGCGAGTACCTGGTGCTCACCGACATCCTTGGCGATGAAGACGCCCTCGGCGACATGGACTTCAAGATCGCGGGCACTGCCGAAGGCATCACCGCCGTCCAGATGGACATCAAGATCACAGGCCTGCCCACCGACGTCATGGCCCGCGCCATGGCCCAGGCCCGCGAAGCGCGCCTGCACATCCTGGCCGAAATGGCCAAGGTGCTGGAAACCCCGCGCACCGAACTGTCCAAGTACGCCCCGCAGCATGCCGAGGTGTTCGTCAACCCCGACGTCATCCGCATCATCATCGGCCCCGGCGGCAAGAACATCAAGGCCATCACCGCGGCCACCGGCGCGTCCATCGACATCGAGGACAGCGGCAAGGTCTCCATCTTCGCGCCCACCTTCGAGGCCATGGAAATGGCCCGCGAAATGGTGCAGTACTACGACCAGCGCGCGGAACTGGGCAAGAACTACGTGGGCAAGGTGCGCAAGGTGCTGGAAATCGGCGCCATCGTCGAAATCCTGCCCAACCTCGAAGCCCTGGTGCACATCTCGCAGCTGGACACCAACCGCGTGGAACAGGCTGGCGACGTGGCGCGCCTTGGCGAAGACATGACCGTGAAGGTCATCGAGATCAACGGCGACCGCATCCGCGCCAGCCGCAAGGCCGTGCTGCTGGAAGAACAGGGCATCGAATGGAACCCCGAAGACACTGCCCGCCCCTCCGGCCCGCCGCGTGATCGCGGTGACCGTGGCGATCGCGGTGGCCGTGGCGACCGTGGCGGAGACCGTCGCGGTGGCGACCGCGGTGGCCGTG
>NZ_VSMK01000267.1 GCF_011682075.1 Nitratidesulfovibrio liaohensis | reverse complement strand
CGCGCCCTTTTCGCCCACCACGCGGCGCGCGGCGGAGGCGGTGGAATCCGCCGGGATGATCCGCGCCCCCGGCAGCGCCTGGCGCAGCCAGCCGCCGCACTGGGCCAGCGGCTGCGGATGCGAATACACCGTGGTCACGTCGGCCAGGCTGGTTTCAGTGGTCAGCAGGCAATGGCTGATGCGGCAGAACAGCTCGGACTGGATGAACACCTCGTGCGACAGGAACAGGTCCAGGCTCTGGCCCACGGTGCCGTGCAACGAATTTTCCAGCGGCACCACGCCAAGCTCGCACTGCCGGTCGTGCACGGCGCGGAACACCCCGTCCAGATCCTTCTGCGGCATGTATTCCACGGCCTTGCCGAGAAATTCCACGCCCGCGAAGTACGAAAATGTGCCCTCCGGCCCAAGGTAGGCCACCTTCTGCGGCCGTTGCAGGCTGCGCGATGACGAAAGGATCTCGCGCCAGATGGAACGCAGGTGTTCGTTGGGCAACGGTCCGCCGTTGGCGGCCATGAGATTTTCCAGCACCTCGCGCTCGCGAAAGGGCTTGAACACGATGCCCGCGTCGTCGGCCTTGATGCGCCCCACCTCCAGACTCAGCGAGGCGCGGCGGTTCAGCAGGTGCAGCAGGTCGGAATCCAGCCCGTCGATCTCGTGGCGGATCTGCCCAAGACGCCCGGCCAGCGCCGCTTCCGGGTCGGCTGCGCCCCCGGATGCGGGCGCGGACTGCGCGGATTGCGTTGACTGCGTGGCCTGGGTCACTCCGTCCGCCGTGACGTTGGGGGAGTTGGCGGCGCTTGCGGCTACTTCATCCCCTCGCCAGTGGGGTTCCTTGTCGTCGGTAAGGCTCATGGCCGCGTCCTCCGGCGTTGCATCGTGGTGCGCATCAGCATTCCTTGATGTCCTCCTTGATGCGCATGCCGAAGTGGCGGCCCGCGCAATCGGTGCGGCACAGGATCTGGTCGCCTTCCTTCAGGCTCACCACGCTCACGGGGGTGCCGTCGGGACGGGTCAGGCGGATGGTTTCCGCGTTCTGCAGGAACACCGCGCCCTCCACGTCGCCCACTTTGGCGCGCACCAGCAGCATGGGCCGCGCCTCCACCTTCAGCCTGCCCACTGTGGCCACGGTGGTGGAACCGTCGGCGCTGACGATGAGCACCTCGTCGCCCGCGCGCAGTTCCTCAAGATAGGTGGTCCTGTCGCCGGGCATCTGGGCATAGGCGTGCACGGCCCCGGCATTGATGCGGAACGGTCGCGCGGCCACATACTCGTTGTGTTCCGTCTCTGCGTGCACCAGGAAGGTGAACGCGCTGGAATTGCCCACCAGCATGCCCTGCCCCCGGCGCAACATGGACATGGTATCCACGCACACCCGGTGGCCAAGGCCCACGTTCTCCACCGCCGTGACCACGGCGGGGGCCAGGTCCAGGCAACCCTGCGACAGCTTTAGGTCGGCCACGATGGACTTCAGTTCGCCTGCGCCCTCGGGCAGCACCACCACGGTGGCCACGCCCCGCTCCAGAATGCCCGCCGCAAGGCGCGCCTCGGAAAGGTCGGCCACTTCCACGGCCACGTCGTCGGACTGGGCCAACAGATTCTCCACCGGAATGATCTCCCACCCGCGCGCCAGCACCACGGTTTCGCCCCGCGCCAGACGCGCGGCGGCGTCCTCTTCGTCGGCCTTGGCCGACAACGCGATGGTCGCCACGTCCTCGTCGGCCAGCACCCGGCACCGGGCCAGCGTCGCCACCGAATCCACCTGCGCGCGCGGCACGATGATGCCGTCCACGCCCGATTCCAGCGCCAGGGTCACCAGACCCTTGTCGAAAGGCACGCTCTTGAAAAGAATGGTCCGCATCGGCCCCTCACATTTTTGTCATGGCGGCGAACCGCTCTTTCAACCCACCCGAACACAACTCGGAAGGAACAAGAACATTCCTCCTCATTCGGCGGGACATTCCGCGCCTCTTCGGGCGTGTCGGGATTCAGAGCAATTTCGTTCTCCGGCAAGGAGATGGCAACCGCTCGAACCCGACCACTTCCCGCGCGCGTATCGGTGCGCCGGCAAGGAGGACAAGGATTCCGGGAGGGAGCGTACTCTTTGGTACGTGACCGACCGGAAGCCGCCGTCCGACACCGCCCGCGCGCCGATACGCCGCGGGAAGCTACTCGCCGACGAGGGCCATGGCCTGCTCCACATCCCAATCCTCGTGCACCAGGCCGCGCAGGGCCTTGACGAGGGCGGGGGTGCGTTCGTGCTGAAAGATGTTGCGGCCCACGGAAAGACCGGCTGCGCCTGCGCGCACCGCGTCGTGGACCATCTGCAGGAACGACCGGGTGGAATCCAGCTTGGGACCGCCCGCGATGACCACGGGCACGCAACAGGAGGCCACCACGTGGGCGAAGCTGTCCATGTCGCCGGTGTAGGCCACCTTGACCACGTCGGCGCCCAGTTCCACGCCCACGCGGGCGGCATGGGCCACCACTTCGGGGTCGAACTCGTTCTTGATGCGGGGACCGCGGGCGTACATCATGGCCAGCAGGGGCATGCCCCAGTCGTTGGCCACGGTGGCCATGCGGCCAAGGTCGGCCAACATGTCGCGTTCGGTTTCGTCGCCCAGGTTCACGTGCACGGACACGCCGTCGGCGCCGTGCTTCAGGGCGTCTTCCACGGTGGCGACCAAGGTCTTGGCGTTGGGGCGGGGGGAAAGGGAGGTGGATGCGGAAAGGTGCACGATCAGGCCCACGTCACGGCCGCCCTCACGGTGGCCGCAGCGCACCAGGCCCTTGTGCATGAGCACCGCGTCCGCGCCGCCTTCGGCCACCTGGTTCACGGTTTCGCGCATGTCCACAAGGCCGTAGATGGGCCCCACGCTCACGCCGTGATCCAGCGGCACGATGACGGCGCGCCCGGTTTTTCGGTTGAAAATGCGCTCCATCCTGATTCTTTTGCCGATTTGCATCGTATGTTCCCCTGTTCTTTCGGAAAGGTTGCGGCGCAACTGGCCGTGATCGTGTTTCCTTGCCTTGCGCCCGGACCGTCGGGGTCGCGGGTGCCGGGGGGCATTCCCCCCGCGTACCGGGTACTGCTGATGCGGCAGCGTCGGGCGGCGGACTGGAGGCTGGTTTTCGGCCAACCCGGCCTGCCGGGTCACACGCTTCCGGGGTGCGCCGCGCGTAACGCACCGCCGAAAAAACAGAAAAGGGGCCGCCGGCTTTTCGCCCGCGGCCCCTTGAGTCTTCGTGTGTTTACACCTTCGTCAGATGCTTACGCACGCTCCATGCGGCCACGGGCTTCTCCATAGCTAAAAAAGTACCAAAAGTAATAGTTGGTACGATAGGCAGTGGTGAAGGTGGCGGAGGTGGAAAGCATTGTCGTGGTGTCCTGACGTTATCCGTTTTCAGGTGTTTCGGGATACCTACGCCCGCCCCGCAAAGCCTGTCAAGCGGAATATTCGACATGCTTCCGGTTTTTCCACCCGGACAGCCATCTTCATATTTACGTTTTTGTTTCCATGAGCACTCATGCTGTGCTCATTTTTGTCATTATGCCTTCAGGTGCGCATCCAGCACACCTGCCACCCCGTGTAAGGAGCCTTGAAATTCGCCATGTTGCCGCCATTGGCCCCCGTTTTGCTATCCATTCAGGCACGGACGGCGTGGTGCCGCCCGTGCCGACCCGCACCGGTTGCCGCCGGAACGGGCACAACCAGCAACAGAATCATGCGGGCCCTTGCCGCCCCGGTACGGACAACGCCATGCACGCCGCGCCACGCCACATGCCAACCAGCCACGCACCCCGCCGCCACGGCGCGGGCCGCGCCATGGCCATGGCTGCCGGTGCCCACGAC
>NZ_VSMK01000266.1 GCF_011682075.1 Nitratidesulfovibrio liaohensis | reverse complement strand
CAGCGAACCCGCATGCCCCGCAAAGGACGAGCCGCCCGGGCCCTCGTGCGGGGCCAGCACGATGACGCGCAGGCCGCGCCCCGAGATGGCGGCGGCCAAGGCGGCGCGCAGACCGGAAAATCCGGCCCCGGCAACGAGTACGTCCGCTTCCAGCGACATGCGTGTTCCTTGATGCTCCGTGACATTGCGTGACCCGTCCTGCGGGTGCACGGGGTCCATCCCGCGTGCACGGCAGGCCCCCTCGACAGGGCAAACACTTCAGGTCACTTCCACTCTGCGCGGAACCGCACCGGAAATCAAGCCGCACGCAAAACGCCCCCGAAGCCAGGCTCCGGGGGCGTTGTCGAACCGTGATGGAATGCTTTCCGTCCTCCGTCCGGCTACGGTACGCCGCAGCCAACGGACGAAAAGACCATTCAAGCACTATTTCATGGCTTCGGGAAACAGTTCTTCCGCCATCTCGCGCAGCTTGAACTTCTGGATCTTGCCGCTGGCGGTCATGGGATAGGCGTCGATGAAGCTGATGTAGCGCGGCACCTTGTGCCAGGCAATGCGGCCACGGCAGTAGTCGCGCACATCTTCCGGCGCCAGTTCCACGCCGGGCTTGGGGATGATGAACGCCCCCACTTCCTCGCCGTACCTGCGGCTGGCCACGCCCACCACCTGCACGTCCTGCACGCCGTCCATGCCGTACAGGAATTCCTCGATCTCGCGGGGGTAGATGTTTTCGCCGCCCCGGATGATCATGTCCTTGATGCGGCCGGTGATGACCACGTAGCCGTCCTCGTCCATGACGCCAAGGTCGCCGGAATGCAGCCAGCCCTCGGCGTCGATGGCGGCGGCCGTGGCTTCGGGCATGTTGTAGTAGCCCTTCATCACGTTGTAGCCCCTGCAGACCACCTCGCCCTGGGTGCCGCGCGGCACTTCCTCGTTGGTTTCCGGATCCACGATGCGCACCTCGATGCACGGCATGGCCCGGCCCACGGTCTGCACGCGGCGCTCGAAGGGGTCGGTGACCAGGCTCTGGGTCATCACCGGCGAACCTTCGGTCAGGCCGTAGCAGATGGTGATCTCGCGCATGTACATCTTTTCGACCACCCGGCGCATCAGCGGTTCCGGGCAGACCGAACCGGCCATGATGCCGGTGCGCAAGGAGCTGAAGTCGAAGCGCTCGAACAGCTTGTGCTCCAGCACGGCCAGGAACATGGTGGGCACCCCGTACAGGGCGGTGCACTTTTCCTGGTCCACGGATGCCATGACGTGCATGGGGCTGAAGCTTTCCAGGATCACCAGCGCGGCCCCGTGGTTGATGGCGGCCAGCACCCCCAGCACGCAGCCGAAGCAGTGGAACAGCGGCACCGGCAGGCACACGCGGTCCTTTTCGGTGAAGTGCTGGTTCTTGCCGATCCAGTACCCGTTGTTGCCGATGTTGACGTGGGTGAGCATGACCCCCTTGGGAAACCCGGTGGTGCCCGAGGTGTACTGCATGTTCACCACGTCGTGCGGGGAAAGGGCGCGCTGGCGCTCGGCGTATTCCTCGTCCGAGACCATGGCCGACATGCTCATGATCTCCGGCACGGAATACATGCCGCGGTGCTTTTCCGCCCCCAGGAACATGACCCGCTTCAGGTGCGGCAGCGAGGGGCAGCGCAACTGCCCGCGCGGCTGCGTCTTCAGTTCCGGAACCATGTTGTAGATGGTCTGCACGTAGTCGTGGTCGCGGAAGCCGTCGATGATGAACAGGTTCTCGCACTCCGACTGGGTGAGCAGATAGCGGATTTCATGCTCGCGGTAGTTGGTGTTCACCGTGAGCAGGATGGCGCCCATCTTGGCCGTGGCAAACTGCAAGGCCACCCAGTAGGGCACGTTGGTGGCCCACACGGCCACCTTTTCTCCATGCTGCACGCCAAGGGCCATCAGCCCCTTGGCCAGGTCGTCCACAACTTCCGCGAACTGCCGGTAAGTCTGCCTGTAGTCGCGGTCCACGTAGACGACCGCGTCGTTGTCCGGATATTTGGCGACGGTCTCGTCCAGTATCTGGCCAAGGGTCCGTTCGCGCACTGCGAATTCGTCCATACCCCTTCCACTCCTAGGGATAGTAGATGACGGCGTAGATCTCTGCCGGGGCGTCCCCTTCGGCGCCCACGTAGTGGGGCACGATGGAGTTGTAGTAGATGCTGTCGCCCGGTCCGAGAACGTGTTCTTCCTTGCCGTACACCACGCGGATGGAACCCTTGTTCACCAGGATGAACTCCTCGCCCTGGTGCGAGGACAGCTTGCGGTCCTCGGCGGGCTCCGGACAGATTTCGATGAAGAACGGCTCCATGTTCCGGTCGCTCTTGCCCTTGCCCAGCGAGTGGAAGCGGAAGGCCGCGCACTTGTTGCGCGCCTTCTGCATGGTCAGGTCCGCCTCGCGGTCGCCCTGGCGGCTCACGATGGGGTCGCGGCTCACCGCGTCGTCCATGAAGGTGCCAAGGCGTACGTTCAGGGCACGAGCGAGCTTCTGTAGCGGCCCGATGGACGGATACAGGTTGTCGTCCTCGAGGGCGGCGATGAATTCCGTCTTGAGACCGGCGGCGTCCGCGAGTTCCTCGCGGCTCAGGCTGCGGTCTTCCCTGTACTTGCGCACGCGCGCGCCAAGCTTGTCAGCGCCCATGGCTCCTCCTTGAAGCGGATTGATTGTGCACGCCCACGGCGAATCCCCGCCAGTCCCCGACGAAGAAATGCTGTGGGAATCGTTCTACTTATCCGACCCGCGCACACTGTACAAGGGAAATACCCCCGACTGCGCGCGCGAACAGCTGCGCGCCATTGCAAATCTGCCGCGCACCGGGTGCATGCTGGCCGCGTACCGGTCGCGCCGCGGCCCCCCGGAGTTGCCCAGGCCGCTGACGCAAGGCGACCTGGCTCACCCGACGCGGCGCGACCGTTGCGGCACTTTATAAGAGCGACGCCTTCATGACAACAGGCCCATACGGGCGCCTGCCGCAACGCGTGCGGTCGCCAGCGAAAGGAAGAGGCAGTACGCGCGATGGCCGCCACCCCCGCCAGCGGCGCGATACGGCATGGGGTTCCGGGCTGCGGCGCCCCTCCGCCGCATGCCTTTTCACGCCGCTGGTCTTCCGCTATGGTCGCCGCATGCCAGACGATCTCGTGCGCCGCAAATTCACCGTCTCCGGGCAGGTCCAGGGGGTGGGGTTTCGCCCCTTCGTGTACCGCATCGCCGCCGACCATGCGCTGACCGGCACGGTCTGCAACACTGCCGCCGGGGTGTTCATAGAAGTGCAAGGACTTGCGGCATCGGTGGACGGCTTCGGGCACGACCTGGCCCACAAGTTGCCGCCGCTGGCCCGAGTGGTCTCGTGCACGCACGAGGACATGGCCGTGGCGGAAGGCGAGGACGGATTCCGGATAGTTGCCAGCGGCGACGGGGGCGCCGGGCACGAGGTGCTCATCAGCGCCGACGTGGCCACCTGCGACGACTGTCTGGCCGACATGAACGACCCGGGCAACCGCCGCCACCTGTACCCCTTCACCAACTGCACCAACTGCGGGCCGCGCTACACCATCACCCGGTTCATTCCCTACGACCGCGACAAGACCTCCATGGCCTGCTTTCCGCTGTGCCCGGAGTGCGCGGCAGAGTATGAAAACCCGCTGGACCGGCGCTTTCACGCCCAGCCCAACGCCTGTCCGGTGTGCGGACCGCGCGTGTGGTACGTGGACGGTGCGCCGCAGGGCCCCACACCGGAAACGGCCCCGCCTGCCTCGCCCGGCTCCGGACCCGACTACGATCATGACGCAGACCGCCCCACCGGCACCCCGGCCATCCGGGCGCTGGCAACCGCGCTGGCCG
>NZ_VSMK01000265.1 GCF_011682075.1 Nitratidesulfovibrio liaohensis | reverse complement strand
AGCGCCAGCCCGCGCAGCCCGCGACCCACCAGCCAGCCCACGCCGTGCAGTGCGCGACCGGTCAGGCCGCCTTCGGCCTGCGGGGCGGGCAACTGAATGTCCGGCAGATCGGCTGCGGACCTGGCAGGGGCATGGTGCCGGTGGGGAGTGTGGTGACTGGACATGTGGGGATGCTATCCGGGCCGCACCGGGCGCGCAAGGGACCCGTGACGCCATTTTGTCCCTCGCCGTCGGGCTGGGCACCATCATGGCAAAGGGCGGACGCCTTGTGGCATCCGCCCTTCGTGTTGAGCGCCGTATCCGGTTTGTTGCGGCGCGGTGCATGTGCGTCAAGGTGCCGGAGGGTGCGTCTTCCGTGCCCGCTTCGCTTCGCCCCGCCACGTTCCCTTCAGCCTTACAGCCCAGCCGCCACCACCATGTCGGTGATGGGGCCGCGGCTCTTGCGCCCCCGCAGCACCAGGTGCGCGTAGCCGGGGTTGCCGCGCAGCAGGCGCACCAGCCAGTTCAGGCCGTTGTTTTCCGGGCTGTTGAAGGGGGCGTCCACCTGCTGGGTGTCGCCCATGCAGATCACCTTCACGTTGCGGCCCATGCGGGTGAGCAGGGTGCGCAGGTCCTCGCGCGAGAGGTTCTGGGTCTCGTCCAGAATCACCACGCAGTCTTCCAGGTTGCGGCCCCGCGTGTAGTTGATGGGCAGCACCTGGATCACCTTGGGGTTCAGGCGGCTGAGGCTGGTGCCGTTGGGCGTGGCCGCCAGTGCGTTGGGGGCGCGGCGGTGCTCGTTGTGCAGCTTCAGCATCAGGTCCACGATGTATTCCATGTACGGGTCGGTCTTTTCGGTCAGGTCGCCGGGCAGGTAGCCAAGCTTGGGGCCGATTTCCACCAGGGGCTTCGAGATGAAGATGCGCTTGTGGCGCTTTTCCTTCAGCACCATTTCCAGCGCGCAGCCCAGCGCCAGGAAGGTCTTGCCCTTGCCCGCCGTGGATTGCAGGCTGACCAGCGGAATGTCCGGGTCCAGCATCAGGCGCATGGCCAGCGCCTGGTACACGTCGCGCGGCACGATGTTCCACGGAGTGGGGGCAAACTTGACCTCCTGCGTGGCCAGCGCGCGGTCGTGGAACACGGGGTACGCCCCTTCCCAGGTGAAGCTGTTGGGCACCACGTCGGCGGGCGGCACGAAGCCGGTGTAGCGTTCCGATTCCGAGCGGAAGGGGATGGAGCAGCGGTATTCCTCGCTGCGCAGGCCCGAACTGGTGTCGGCCATGATGCGCAGCAACCGGTCGTTGGAAACCAGCACCACGGGCTCCTCGCGCGGCACGGTGGCCAGCAGCGAACGGGCGTCGGCGATGATGTACTGGTCGGGGGAGGATTTGACCTCCGGCGCGGACGAGGGCAGGGCCAGGGCCTGGTAGTCGCCGGTGACCACCCGCAGGTGCCCCTGCAGGACGGCGGCTTCCACGGCGGATACCGCGCGGGACACCAGATGGGCCTTGGCGGGCTGGCGCTTCAGCTTGTCCAGCTCTTGCAGCACGGTTTGCGGCAGGTAGCAGGCGTTTTCATTGTCACTGCGCAGCTGCTCGATGCAGCCGGGGTCTTCCAGCAGGACGTTGGTGTCGATGACGTAATGCTTGCGGATTTCGCCGCTGGGGGGGCGCGTGGCGGTCTTGCGACGGCCCGCAGGGGCGGACACTGCGAGGGCGGCAGGCGTGCGGGCGGTCTTGCCGTTTGCCTTGCCTGGGGGGCGGGGCGCCGTGCGGGCGGCGTTCTTGATGTCGGCGTGGTGCGACTGGCGGTGCTCCTCGAAATCCTCCAGTGACGTGAGCTTGATCTTGCCGTTGCGTTCCGGCAGGGGCGGGGCCTCTTCCTGCATCGCAGAAGGCGCGGGGACGGATGTGGCGCCGGTGACGGGGGCTGCCCGTTCCTTGCGGCGCTTGCCGTTGCCTGCGTCCACCTTCTTCTTCGCCATGGGTGCTCCTGGGTTTGGGGCCTCGCGGCGGAATGGGCGGGGCGACGTGCGCTCCGTTGTCTGAGAACTCTAGAAATTCTTTAGCGCGCTTTTCGGGAATGCGAAAGGGTCACCTGGAGGGAGTTGCGTGAGGATATGGTGACGGCGGTGTGACGGCGTTGCGAGCGGGTGAGCGAGGCACGCCAGACCCGTCAGGCGCGGGTGCCGGGGCAGTGAAATGAACGGCGCGCGGCGGGCTGGCGACGACGGCGTTGCGCCGGGAGCGGGGGGGATGGGATAGCCGCAGCGGCCCGGCGTTGGGGCCGGGCCGCTGACGTGGACGAATCCGGAACATGCGGGCGTGCAGGCGTGCGATGAACGGCGAATGGCGCGCCCCAGGAGGCATCTAGTCGAAATTGTGGTAGAACAGCGCGCCGTCGCCAAAGGCGGGTTCCACGGTGGCGGCGGGAAAGCGCGGGAACAGCAGTTCCGCCGCCGCGCGGGCCTCGGCGGGGTTGGCGTAGAAGCGGGGTTGCATCAGGTAGAAGCGCAGTCCCCGGTCGGGCTTCCACACCGGGGCCAGCACCACCTCGCGCTTGTCGCCCCCCTTGGCGCGCAGGGAGCGGTAGGCTTCCTCCACCGTGGCGTGGCTTTCCAGCAGCAGGGCGCATTGGCCACGCCGTTCCATGCCCGGCTCCATGATCAGGGCGGGCAGGGTCAGGATGGTGCCCGTGGGCAGGCGATTGGGGTTGGTGATGGCCGGGTTGGCCTGCATCACCGCATCCAGCACGGTGGCGGCCCGGCCATACACGGTGTCCAGCAGGCCGAGCAGTGTTTCTCCGCGCGGCAGTACCACCAGCCCCAGCCGGGTGGGCGGCGCGGTCATGGAGGTGAGCTGAGCCGTGGGCTGGGCGATGGCCGCCGGGGAACCCGCGGGAGACGGCGTCACGGGCGTTGCGGCGCTGCCCGCACGGTTTTCATGGCTGGCCGGTTCGGCCGGACTGGCCGCATTGGACGAACCGGGTACATCGGCCTGCGCCATCGCCGTGCCGGTGTCCGATGCTGGCCCATGGCCAGACAGCCCCAGCAGGGCCAGCAACGGGCGGAGCATCCCCTTCGTGTCATCTTTTGTCGCAATGTCCGTGCGACCTTCGGCGGGCGCGAAGGCATGACCGCTTCCGGATGCGCCCGGCAGGTGCGGGGCGTCCCCGGCAACCATGCGCCCGGTCAGCAGCATCCCGGCCAGCAGCACAGCCCCCAGCGCGGCATACCCTGTTACACGCAGCAATCCCGCCCCGGACGCCCGTCCCGCAAAACCGGCAGGCCCGGTATCCAGCCTGCCGCCCAGCCCCGCGTCGCGTCGGGCAAAGGCCAGCACCTCGCGCCAGGTCACCTGGCGGCGGTTGTTGATGAGCAGGTTCATGATCAGTTGATGGCACAGGCGCATGATCTTGCGCGGGTAGCCGCCGGTGGCGTAGTGCACGGCCAGCAGCGCGGGCAGGGTGAACAGCCGTTCCCCGGCGGGGCCGCCCGCAAGGCGCAGCCGATGGCACACCATGCGGATGGTTTCGCGCTGCGAAAGGGGACGCAGGGGCAGGTACTCGTTGATGCGGTCGCGGAAGTTGGGTAGCGCGGCAATGGTGTCTTCCAGTTCGCGCTGGCCGAACAGAATGATCTGGAGCAGCTTTTCGGTGTTGGTCTCGAAGTTCAGCAGTTCGCGCAGCACTTCCAGGCATTCGGGCAGCAGCTTCTGGCCTTCGTCGATGCACAGCACCACGATGCGCCCTCCTTCCCGCTGTCCGTGCTGTCCCTGCTGCCCCTGTGGATCGGACGGGCCGGGCTGCTTCTGCGTCAGGCGCAGCAGCGCGGTCTGGATGCGCTCCACGGCCTCGCGCCGCAGTTCGCCGCCGGGGGCCGTGCGCGCGGGG